>JBAVQT010000170.1:0-7449 GCA_049694295.1 Candidatus Acidiferrales bacterium | reverse complement strand
CGAGAAACCGGTAGCAGGCGAAAGCGAGGACAACGATCACGACGGAGGAAGCGACGAGAATGAGCGGACGGCGCAAAATCGCCTTCATGACACGCTCGTAGAAATTCACGGCTCGGCCGAATGCGCCGGTCTGCTGGGCCTCTTCGGCGGCGAGGAGAGTTGCGGCACTGGCTAAGGCGGGGTGTGACGGTAGAGCGGCTAGTTCGTTCAATTCGACGGAGGCGACAGACTTAGGCGCCCGCTCCTTGCGGCGGACGAAATATTGGCTCAGCGTCGGGGTCCAGGCAAGTGCGAGGGCGAGCGAGGCGAGAAGCGCGACCGACATGGTGATAGCGAGCGCGCGAAAGAAAGTGCCGGTGACGCCGGTGATCGAAATGAGGGGAAGAAAAACGACGATGGGCGTGATCGTGGAGCCGATGAGGGGAACCGTGATTTCGCGCAGGGCGCTTTCAATGGCCTGCACGCGGTTTTCTCCGGCGTCGCGGTGTAGGACGATATTTTCGAGAACCACGATGGCGTCATCAATCACCAGGCCGACGGCGGCGGCAAGGCCTCCTAGGGTCATGAGATTGAAAGTCTGGCCGGATATTTTGAGAACGATGCACGTGATCAGAAGGGTGACGGGAATGACCAGCGCGGCGACGAGAGAAGCGCCCCAATCGCGCAAAAAGAGAACCAGCACGGCGGAGGAAAGCAGGATGCCGAGAAGAACGGCGTCGCGAACACTGGAGATCGAGTCGCGTACGATGGTGGATTGGTCGTAAAAAGGCTCGAGATGAACTCCCGGAGGAAGCGTGGAGGCGAGCTCAGAAATCTGGGTATGGACTTCATCGGCGACGGCGACCGTATTGCTATTGGGCTGGCGGTTCACGCTGAGGAGCACGGCAGGTTTGCCGTCGGCGGTGACGATGGTATAAACGGGCGCGACGGAAGGCGAAACATCGGCGATGTCCGCAATGCGGATGGGCACCCCGGCGGCGGAATTCTTGACCACGATTTGGCCGATTTGCTCGGGCGTGCGAGCTTGGCCGCTGACGAGGCCGAGGAGAAGCTGGTGATCGTGTTCCAGCAGGCCAGGCGACTCGACGAGATTGCTGGAGCGAATTGCTTGGAGGACTTCGGTGACGGTAGCGCCCGCAGAGAGCAGGCGCGCGGAATCGAGCTGGACTTGAAATTCTGGAATGCGGCCGCCCTGGACGAGCACGGAAGCGACGCCATCGAGGCGATTGATGCGCGGCTTGATGTCGTAGGTGGCGATTTCCCAAAGCTTGTCTTGCGGAATGGTATCGGAGGTCAAGCTATAGCCGAGGATGGGAAAGCTGGCAAAGGTGAGGCGATGGGTATCGAGCTTGGCGGTAGGAGGAAGCTCGGACTGGAGGCCGACAACGACGGCCTCGACTTGCTGAAGGGTAAGAACCATGTCGTTGTGCCAGTCGAAGAAGAGATCGACTTCTGCGGAGCCGCGGCTGGTGGTGGAGACCACGCGCTGGAGACCGGGAACGCTGTTAACAGCTTCTTCGATGGGGCGAGTGATGGTGACAAGCATCTGGTCCGCAGGCATGACGCCGTTGTCCACGCCGATAACGACGCGGGGGAAATCGGTGTTGGGAAAAACGGAAACGGGAACGGAGAAAGCGACGAAAGCTCCAGTGATCGCGACGCAGATAACGATAAAAAGAATGGGTCGCGAGAAACGCTGGAACCAGCGGGGACGTGAGGTGAAGAACTTGCCTGGGGCGCTGGCTGGCGGCGGAGTTTCCATTGCAGTTATTCTTTGTCCGCGCCGGCGGAGTCACTCGCGGGCGCGGCGGTTTCAATTTTCACGCGGGTCTTGTCGGGAAGCGCGTAACCGCCCGAGGTGATCACGGCTTCGCCCTGTTTAATGCCGCTGAGGATTTGAATTTCGTCAGGGCCGCGGAGACCGGTGTGGACCGGAGTTACGTGCGCCAGACCGTCCGAGCCAGCAACCATCACGTAGTCGCCGGAATCCGGCTCAGTGAAAACGGCTGCGGTGGGTACCACGATGGCATCACTCGCGGTGCGAGCGGTGATGGATAACTCAACGGTCATGCCGGGCTCGAGCTGGTTGGATGGCTTGGGGATTTCGACCCAAACTTCAATGGTGGTGCTGCCGGGATCGAGGGCGGGGCTGACCAGGCTGACGCGGCCTAGGATTGGTTCGGGGATAGGCTCGCCGGAGGAATTACCGGAGAGGACGATACGGGCAACGTCGCCGACCTTGAGACTTGCGGCGGCGGACTGCGCAATGTGAGATTTGGCGATGAGACGGGAAGTGTCCATGACGGTGAGAAGAGGTTGATTAGCGGCAGCGATTTCGCCGGGATAGAGAGGGCGATCGGTAACGACGCCGTCAACGGGGCTGCGAATTTGCGAGTAGCTCAGTTGCGCTTCAGCGCCAAGAAATTTTCCTTTGGCGGAAGAAAGCTGGCCCTCGGCTGATTTCAGGGCCTGTGCGTGGCCGGTGCGATTCAAGTCGTCGAGCTGCTTTTGGGCCTGGTCGCTCTGGCTGCGAGCTTGGGACAGAGCCACACCCGCGGAATCAAGATCCCGGCGGGGGATGGCGCCCTGCGAGAACAATTCCTTGCGACTGTCGAAGACTTTTTGCTGGGCGTCAAAATTCGTTTTCGCGGAGGCGGCGTCGAGCTGGGCTTTTTGAATCTGCTCGGGCAAGCTGGCGTCGACCGTAGTAACGAAACCTGCCTGGGCTTGCTGATAGTCGCCTTTGCTCTGCTCGGCGGCCGCGGAGAGATCGGCGCTTTCGAGCACGGCGAGCAACTGGCCTTTGTGAACGCGACTGCCGCGCTGGACAAGGAATTGCTTGATCGTGGAAGTAATTTTCGGCGAAATCACAGCCTGCTGAAGGGGAAAGACAACGGCTTCCGCAGTGACAATTTCCGAAATTGGCGAGCGACGCGCCAGGGTAACTTGCACGGCGACGAGCGGCTCGGGCTCCTTGGCCGGACCGCCGCAGCCGGCAGCGAGAAAAGCGATGCCCATCAGGAATGCGCTGAGGCGGAGAGCCCCGGAGAATTTGTGCGCGATTTGCGGGAGGCGTTTCATGGGGTTGGAAGCACTCCAGTGAGCGTCTGAAGCTTGGCGAGCGCAACGCGATAGCGGACGGCGCCGTCCTGATAATTAAAATTATCCTGGACGAAAGAATTTTGAGCGTCGACGACTTCGAGAATGGAGCCTTCGCCGTTTTGGTACCGCAGGGTCGCGAGATTGAGACTCTGGGAGGCGAGTTGCGCGGAGCGGTCGAGGCCGGCGAGCTCGTCGGCGGAAGTCTGAGCTTCCGCATAAAAAGATCGAATCTCGGAAAGGAGAGTGCGTTGTTCGAGAGAGAGTTCGCGCTGGGCCTGCGCGCGATGGAGTTCGGCTTGTTTGGTGCGACTCCTGGTGGCGCCCCAGTTCCACACAGGAATATTGAGAGTCACCGAAGCGGATGAGCCGAGATTGCGGACTTGTTGATTGTTGAAGACGCCGTTGACGGCGAACTCTGGCGCGTCAATCCCATAGAAATAGTCGAGGCTGAGGGCAGGCAGATATCCAGCGCGGGCGACCGTGACCGCGGCTGCGCTTTCCTGGAGCGCCGCTAGCGCGGCCCGAACGTCTGGATTTTCATGCGCCGATTGCTGTTCGATTTCCGCGAGAGTCGGCAGCGGAGGAGTGGCGTGAAGGTCGCCGGACAGATCAAATGTGTCGCGGAAATCGGGAAAAATCAGGACGGCAAAATCGAGGCGGGCGTTGAGCAGAGCGAGTTGGGCTTCCTGGAGCTGACGCCGACGATCCTGGTCCTGCAGGTCGGCTTTGATTACGTCAGCGTGAGCCGATTCGCCGCCGCGCTCAAGATCCTGAGTGAGCTTGAGGAAGCGGTCGCCTTCCTCGGCAGCGCGGCGGGAAGTTTCCAATTTATTTCGGGCAGCGAGCAGGACGAAGTAACTCTGAGTAACGGCGACGACCAGACCTCGAGAGGCAACCTCGCTGCGGGCGCGGGCTACGGCCGCGGCGCTAGAAGCAATACGATAGCCGGCGACGCCGGCGAGATCGAGGACCTCGTGGACATTTCCTTGGCTCGAGTATTCGTGAACAGTGTTGTTGGCAATGTAGCGGACGGAGCCGGTGGAGTTGGCCTGAGTGTAGAGGTATTGATTGTTGTAATTGATCTGCGGAAGCAAAGCATCGCGAGCCTGGGCGCGGTCTTCGCGAGCCACGGCGGCGTCGGTGATGGCGGCTTGATAAATGACGCTGTTCTTTCTGGCGAGGGAGAGCGCATCGGCGAGAGACAGATGAAGAACACCGGCCGGCGGTCGCGCCGCTGACGGCCGGATGCTGGCTGAATCGAGATCGTGTGCAGGGGGAGGCGACTGCGGCTGTTGATATTGCGCGGCGCAGGACCTTGACGAAACGAGCGAGAGGAAAAAGATGAGCGCCAGGGGCAGCGCCTGGGTGAGCCGACGAAGGGCCGACGAGGATGTTCCGAGCGAGCGCATCTGCGGGTCCGCGAGAGAAAAGGCTAGCGAACCGGAGATAAACACACGATTAACGATCAGAGGACGCTGGTCTTGCGTCGCGCGGCAGGAACGCCGTGAAAGTGCTGCCGGCGGCATCGGAACGCGAAAGCTCGAGGCGCCCATCGTGGGCTTCGGTGATCCAACGAGCGATGGAGAGACCTAGGCCAGCTCCGCTTTCGCTGGTGCTTTCTCCGGCCGTTCGCGCGGCGGACTCTCTCGTTCCGCGAGAGCGAGCGGGGTCGACGCGAAAAAAACGCTCGAAGATGCGCGTGTGAAGCGCGGCCGGTATCCCGGGGCCGTTGTCGGCGACCGCGACCTCGACTCCGAAGGAACTTGCGCGGCAGGAGATCCGGACGGCGCCACTCGGACGTGTGTATTTGATGGCGTTGTCGTGAAGATTGATAAGCATACGGCGAAGGTGAGCTTCGTCGGCAGAAATCTGCAGGTCGGGCGAGGCGTCCACGGTGAGAGAGATTCTTCTGGCGTCCGCCAGGGTGCGCACGGCGCGAGCGCATTCCGCAACCAGTTCGTCGAGATAGAACTCCCGCGGCGAAAGGAGATGCTGGCCGGAGTCGGCGCGGGTCAGCGTGAAGAGATCCTCGACGATTTTTGCGAGGCGGGTGGCTTCATCGTGTAGAACGATTAGAGACTCGCGATATTCCGCCGCTGTGCGAGAAGGCTGAGCGATTGCAACCTCAGCCTCGCCGCGAAGGATTGCGACAGGCGTGCGCAATTCGTGAGAGGCGTCGGCGATGAAGCGGCGCTGGCGATCGAAGGCTTGATCGAGACGATCGAGAAGACGATTGAAAGTGGTGGCGAGCCGGCCGAGCTCGCCGGAGGAATTCTGGACGGCAAGGCGCTCGTGAAGATTGCTGGCGGTGATGCGACTGGTCTGAACGCTCATAGCCAGAACGGGAGCGAGACTCTTGCGAGCGAGAAAATACCCTCCCGTGGCGGCGAGAAGAAGAGCGAGGGGAATCAACCATCCGAACGCCACGCTGACTCTTTCGAGAACTTCGCGTTGGGCGTGCAGAGATTGCACGATCAGCAGACGATAGTTGTTTCGCTCTGCGGCGAATGGAGAGGAGTAACAGCGGAATTGATGACGGCTCAGCGAGACCGTGCGAAAGGGATGATCGGGCGCGGCAGTGGCGGCCACGCAGGCTGGAAGCGAATCAGGCGCCATAGAACGAGCCGCAATGGCGGATCCCTCGACTGGAGACCCACCCGTCCCCAGCAGGTCGCGTGAGTTCGCAACTACGGCGCCGGATCCGTCGAGGATAGCGAAAGTATGATCGCGATAATTGTGTTCGATCATGGCTTGGCGCGCTGCCGGCAGGATACCGCCGGGATTTTCGGCATCCTTGAGTTCGGCATTGAACGTCGTGAGAAACGAGCTGGCAAGCTGAGCAAGGTCGGCGTCGGTGCGCTCCATCATGCTTTTCCTAACGATCCAATAGATGGTCAGGGACAAGAGGAGCAGAGCGACAGCGAGTACGGCGGAATACCAGAGGGTGAGGCGAACGCGCATGGAGCCAAACATCGAGCCAGACGGCGAAGTGGATTCCGGATCAGACGCGGAGTCAGGCATCGGATTTTCCATGGGCGCGGGCGGGTTTCGCCGTGGACACTTCGGAATTTTTCTGGGCCGGCGCCTGGCGCGGACTCGCAACAGCGGGCGCGGCGAGGCAGTAGCCGGCGCCGCGGCGAGTTTGCAGGAGAGGCGCTCGGTTGGGCAAGTCAATTTTGCGGCGCAAACGGTTGACGTAGACTTCGATCAGGTTGGAGAAAGGATCAAAGTTATCGTCCCAGACGTGTTCGGCAATTTCGGCCCGGCCGAGGACCCGACCAGCGTTGAGAACGAGAAACTCGAGAAGAGAATACTCCTTGTGCGTGAGCGAAATCCGTTTGCCGGCGCGGGCGGCGGTCTGGGCGCCGGTGTCGAGAACTAAATCGGCGACTGCGATTTGAGCGGGACGGAAAGTTTCAGACCGGCGAAGCAACGCCCGAAGCCGAGCGAGAAGCTCGCGAAACTCGAACGGCTTAGTGAGGTAATCATCGGCGCCGCGATCGAGACCGACGATGCGATCTTCGACCGCGTCCCTGGCGGTGAGCATGAGGATCGGCGTGCGGCGGCCGGAATTGCGGAGCCGGCGGCACACTTCAAAACCGTCGGGAGCGGGAATCATGACGTCGAGAATAATCACGTCGTAGGAGTTGACGGCCACCTGATAGAGAGCTTCGTCACCCGTATCGGCGGTGTCTACCGCGTAAGCCTGCTCGCGCAGGCCCTTGGCGACGAAGCGCTGGACCCCCGGATCATCCTCGACTAGCAGCACACGCATGACTGCCCTAAATAATACGCGAAATCGCAGCGCGGCCGGTGTGATTCGAGCGAGGAGTCGGATTTTCAAGGGGGCGCATCGATTGGGATTTGTACGATATCTGTCGTGCCGTCGAGGAGTCCTTATAGACGTATTCGCTACTCACTCCGCCCTTCGGTGCTGAGGAGGCATCCGCCTCCTCATCGCGCAGAGATTCGGCAATGCTTACGGTCTGTTCATCACAAATCGGATTTATCGCTTGTTTCGATAGCAAAGTGCACAAGCGATTTGCCAAGCAGAGAGAAACGAAATTGAAGAACCGTTTGGCGCTTGCTGTCTTGGATGAAGTGGTCTTGGAAACCGCTCGCCGCAGCGGTTCCTTTCCGACGATCAACACTAAGGGAGGGAGCATCTGCGAATCCGGCGGCTATTTCCCGCACAACGCGAACTGCAGTTATCTTAAGAGTGCAATCTATATAGCAACGACGCGTGTGGGGGCAGCAAGGCCTGAAGGCGATCGTGGCGTCCCAAGTCTCTTCTCTGCCATAGGTCGCGCACTCCGGGGCGTTTCAGCGGAATCCCCAGGTCCATCC
>JBAVQT010000169.1:0-6151 GCA_049694295.1 Candidatus Acidiferrales bacterium | reverse complement strand
GTGTTGTAGAGTGTGGCGAGCCGGAGAATCAAGGCAAGGAGAGACGTCATGAAACTGGGAGAAATCGCGCAACGGCTAGGATGCGACGCCGAGGGAGACCTGCAACTGGAAATCACCGGGGTGGCGGGGATCGAGGAGGCGCGCGAGGGCGAATTGACGTTTTTGGTAAACCGCAAATATCGTCCGCTGCTGGCGACCACGAAGGCTTCCGCAATTCTAGTAACGCTGGATAGCGGACCGATGCGCATGGCGGCGCTGCGATCGGCGAATCCTTACCTGGATTTTGCGCGGGCGATCGAGTTATTTCATCCGGCGGAGGAGTTTGCCGCGGGCATTCATCCGACGGCGGTGGTGGCGGCGACCGCGAAGATTGGAGAGGGGGCGCACATTGGGCCGTACTGCTTTGTGGATGCGGGCGCGGAGATCGGGCGGCGAGCGGTGCTGCATAGCTTTGTGGCGATCTACCGCGATGCGAAGATTGGTGACGATTTTTTCGCGCACGCGCATGCTTGCGTGCGCGAGCGTTGCAGGATCGGCGACCGTGTGGTGCTACAGAACGGTGTAGTAGTAGGCAGCGACGGGTTCGGGTTTGCGAAACGGCCGGATGGCGGCTGGCACAAAATGAGGCAGTCGGGGGCGGCGGCGATCGGGGACGACGTGGAGATTCAAGCGCATAGCGCAATCGACCGCGCGACGGTGGGCGAGACGGAAATCGGGCGCGGCTCGAAGATCGACAACCTGGTCCAGGTGGGACACGCGTGCAAGGTCGGCGAGGACACCTTGCTGTGCGGGCAGGTGGGGCTGGCGGGAACTACGAAAGTTGGAAACGGATGCATCCTGGCGGGGCAAGTCGGCGCGGCTGGGCATTTGACGATTGGAGACGGAGCGGTGCTGACGGCGCAGAGCGGCGTACCGACCGACGTGCCGGCTGGCGCGATTTATTCGGGGTATCCAGCGATGGAAAATCTGGCGTGGCGGAAGTCGGTGGCGGTGTTTGCGAAGCTGCCGGAGATGCAGCGCGAGCTGCGAGAGGAAGTAGCGCGGTCGAAAGGCGGGTCGAAGAGTTCCGACGCTTCGTGATCTGCTCCGGAGTTGTTGCCGGAGGCTCCGGGCTCGGGCCTGAGCGCGGAGCGATCTCGAAAAGCATGCGCGGAATCCTCGCGCACCGCCGCAACGCCGTAACCCAAAGTCAGCTTGGGTTGCTCGAAGCGGGCCGGTCCGGCTCCGGCAGTGGCTGCTGATCTGGCGGCAGTCCCGCGGCGACGATTTCGTGGACGCGGGCGAGGAGCTCGGAACGCCGATCGAGTGAATAGGCGCGGGAGTCCACGGTGGGTCCGAAGCGCACGACGATTTCGCCGGGCTGAATGATCCAGCTTCCTTTGCGCATTAGATTTTGGGTACCCGCGAGCGACACGGGCACTACCGGAACGCCGGCCTGGATGGCCATCACGAAAGTTCCCCTCTTGAACGGCTTCACGCGACCATCGCGGCTGCGAGTGCCCTCCGGATAGACGCAAAAAGAAAGGCCCTCCGAAAGATATTTCACGGCGCGATCGACGCTGGCGGCGGCCGCTTCGCGATCTTCGCGGTCAACGGGGACGAAATGCGCCTGAAGCAGCGCGGTCGCGAGGATGGGGATTCGAAAGACCTGTTTTTTTGCAAGCAGGGCGACGCGCCGGGGAACGGCCGGAACGAGAGCGATGGGGTCGATGTTGGAAGCGTGATTCGAAGCAAAGATGCAGGTGGCCGGAGGAATATTGGCGAGACCTTCGACACGAACACGAATCCCGGCGATGCGATTGGCGACGTGCAGCACGCGCATGGCGAGCGAGTACATGGGGTCCGGGTTGCGCGTGATCCAGGTGTAAAGAACCAGCCAGGGCATGACGAGCAGAATGGCGATCGCCAGAAACAGGATCATGGCGATGGTGCGAAACATCAGTGGGACGCGGCGCCATCTGTGCCGCGAAGGAGCGCCTCGCGGATGCGCAGTTGGCGCGGCGAGGGATGCGAGGTTTCGTCGAGCGCGTACTGATTTTCAATGCGGGCCACCAGCGGAAAAGAAATATCGAGATATTTGCCGTCGCGGCGGACATGTAGTGCGACGATTTCGCCGGGCTGGCGATCGCGCAGCCAGCGCATCAGGTCGCGCGGGACGGACGAGCCATCGAGAGAAACAAGTTGATCGCCGGGGAGCAATCCAGCGCGCTCGGCCGGGCCGCCAGGGTCAACTGCGGCAACGGAGGCTTCTTTAACGCCGGGGGCGTGACCGATCCAAAAACCGAGGTCGGGCGCGGATTGTTGCTGAACTTTCAAATCGAGTCCGGCGAGAGCGAGAAAATCGGAGTAGGGCAGCTCGTCGGCGCCGGAAACGTAGCGGCGGAAAAAATCCGAGAAATCCTTGCCGGAGACTGCTTCGACGGCGGCGCGGAGGTCGCGCGTGTCGTCATAGAATTTATTTTGCCTGGCGAACCGGTCGTTGAGAAGGCGGAGGACGTCATCGAGAGATTTTTGGTTGTCGGTGGCGTCGCGAATATCGAGATCGAGGAGCAGACCGATGAGTTGTCCTTTGTTGTAGTAGGAAATGCTGCGACTGGGCGCGAGATAGTCGTCATATTTTTCGAGCCAGGCGCTGAGGCTGGAGGCCTCCACGCTCTGCCAGGAGCGGGCCGGACGGGCCTGGAGTTCGTTGATCTGCTGAAGAAGATCGGCGTAGAAGCGCTGACGAGACCAGAGGCCGGTGCGGACAAGAGTGAAGGATGCGTAGGCGCTGGTGACGCCTTCGGCAAACCAGAGCGACGGCGAATCCTGTTCCCTGGCGTAATCGACGGGTTCGAGAGACCGCGGCCGGATGCGCTTGACGTTCCAGGCGTGGAAAAACTCATGAGCGGCGATGGAAGTGGCGTTGTCTATGTTGGCGGCAGAGATGGCGGTGCAATTGGCGTGTTCCATGCCGCCGCCACCGACGACCGAGAAACCGCCGATGTGGAAGAAAAAAGTGTAACCCGTGAAAGGAGCGCCGCTCATGAGCCGAATCTCGTAGGCGACGATGCGCTGAAGATTGTGCTGGAGTTCGGACTGGTCACGATCGGAACCATCGAGGACGACGCGGAAATTCGCGCCCGACTCTTCAAACGAGAAAGAATGAAAGTCACCGGCCTCGACGGGAGCGTCGACAAGCGCATCGTAACTCGCCGCAGAAAACGAATTTGGTTCGGGACCGGCGGCCAGTTGGGCGGCGAGGCGCCAACCGGATGGAACTTCGTCGAAAGAGACGATGACGGGCTCGGGGCGGCGATCCGGCACGTACATCAGCAACTCGGCAAAATTAATAAAGGCATGATGGGCATCGAGCTGAGAATTGAAAGGTCCCGGATCGTCCCAGCGGATCGTGTAATGAAGGACGTAGTCATCGGGCGTGTTTCCGGCGCGGGGAGCGTCGAGGTCGCCGATTTGCCAAGTCTGCTTATCGAGCTGGCGAAGAGGAAACGCGGGGTCGAGATGAACGTCGTCGAGGCGAGTGGCGAAATCGCGAACCTGGTAGAGGGCATTCCAGACCGGCAACGCAACTCGCGTGCCCACGACGGGATTCTGAATGTCCATGGTGACGCGGAACAGATGCTGATCGGCGTGGGCGAGCGAGATGCGGTATTTGACGACGGCCGAAGCCGGACGCGGGCAGGCTAGAGCCGCGAACAGAACCAAAATCACCACGACTGCATGCGACGAACGGAATGAAGTTTTCATGGGCGATGTCCGGGAAGAGATTGTAGCCGATCGAGCAGCCTGGAGCAGAGTCCATCGAAGCTGCCGTTGGACATGACGAGAACCAGATCGCCGGGCGCGGCGTGAGCGCCGAGGTGAGAGGCGATATCGGCGGCGGAAGCGAAATTGTGAGCGGGTTTGCCGCGGCGGCGGATCGCATCGGCGATGGATTCAGGGGAGAGACGGTCGTCATCGGCAAGCAACTCGGCGCGGCTGACCGGACCCAGGAGAACGGCATCGGCGAGTGCCAGCGCGTCGGGCAGGACGTCTTCAAAGATTTTGCGGCGCATGGTGTTGGAGCGCGGCTCGACAGCGGCCCAGATTTTACGGCCCGGCCAGCGAGTGCGCGCGGCTTCCAGCGTGAGACGGATGGCGGTGGGATGATGCGCGAAGTCCTCGACGATAAGGACGCCGCCGGGTTCTCCTTTGATCTCCATGCGGCGGCGGACGGACTGGAAGGAAGCCAATGCGCGCCGGATGGCTTCGCATTCGACACCGCGATTATGAGCGAGAGCCACGGCGGAGAGAGCGTTGAGCACGTTGTGGCGGCCGACGACCGGAATCCGAATTTTCGCGACTTCGCTGCCGCGATGGACAACACGGAATTCCGTGGCGCCGTCGTTCCACAGAATGTCGCCGGCGAACCAGTCGCAATCGGCCGAGAAACCGAAAGTTTCGGCGGCGCAGAAGGCCTTGGCCACGGCCCGCCGAAGATCCGGCGATTCGCCCCAGAAGAGAATGCGCCCGCTGCGAGGGACGAGGTTCACGAGAAGACGGAATTGCTTGGCGATGGAAGCCAGGTCGGGATAGATATCCGCGTGATCGTATTCGAGCGAAGTGAGCAGGAGATCGTCAGGATGATAGTGGAGAAATTTGGGACCGCGATCGAAAAAAGCCGTTTCATACTCGTCGCCTTCGATGATGAAGTCCGGGCCGCCGCCTAAACCATAGCTGCGATCGCCGAAATTAGGAGCGACGCCGCCGATTAAGAAATCCGGGCGGCGGCCGGCAGAGTGGAAAATCCAGGCGAGCATGGCGGTAGTGGTGGTCTTGCCGTGGGTGCCGGCCACGACAATCGGCGAGTGGCCCGGAATGAAGAAATTCTCGAGGAGCTGAGGCATCGAGCAGTAAGGAATTTTTTCGTCCAGGATGTATTCGAGCTCGGGGTTGCCGCGCGCGATGACGTTGCCGATGACGGCGAGATCGGGCGCCGGAGAGAGATTTTCGGGGCGAAAGCCATCGAACCAGCGAATGCCGAGAGAATCAAGAAGAGTGGAAGCAGGCGGATAGACGCCCGTGTCGGTGCCAGAGACGCGGAAACCGCGCTCGCTGAGCATCCCAGCAACCGGCGCCATGGCCGACCCGGCGATGCCGAGAAGATGGATGTGCTGAGGTTTGAGATTGGAAGAGGAGTTCATGTGGCGCTACCCAAGCGCTAGAAAAAGAGACCACAGATGGAAGCAGATAGACATACATAAAAATGGGGTGCGACACGGATTTGCAAAGGCACGCACCGGCAAGCCGGAAAGATAAGCGCGGGCTAGGAAACGGCCGGTTCGAGAATTTCCAGTTGCGGCCCCGAGCTGCCTGCCCCGGCTGTGAGGTGCGCGCGCACACCCAGAGGAAGCGTAAGCATGGGACGAGCGGTGTGGCCGATGGGCGCGCCGAACACGATGGGAATTCCGAGAGGCGCGAGGACCCGAGCGACCACATCGCGAACGGATGCGGTGCCCGCGGGCGGATCGCAGTCTGGAAAATCGCCGAGGAGCACGCCGGTGACGCCGCGAAATCTGCCGGCGTGCAGCAGGTGCATCAGCGCGCGATCGACTTGCCAAGGCTTCATGCCGCGGTCTTCGAGCACCAGGATGGCACCCGCGGCGTCGAGCTCCCATTCCGTGCCGATAGAGGTTTCCAGCAACGTCAAGCATCCGCCCAGGAGAATACCTTCGGCGCCGCCAGAGGTGAGCGCTTCGGCGTCCAGAGGAATGGACCAACCGTGGACGCGTTCGGTGAGCGCGCGGGAAAAAGAATCGGAGTCATAGCCGCGAGGATTGCCGGCGCCGTGATCCAGCCCAGCCGCCACCATCGGGCCATAGAAAGTTACCCAGCGAAACCACTTCCAGAGATAGAGAGCCACCGAAGTCGCATCACTATAACCGACAAAAATGCGCGGAAGAGGCGGCGGAACAGCTGGAAACGCGGGGAGCAGATAGTTGGCGCCATAACCGCCGCGCGAGCAAATGACGGCGCGGATATAAGGACTGCGGAAAGCGTCGGTGAGCGCCTGAGCGCGGACGGCCTGCGAGCCTGCGAAGAAACCTTCGCTGGCGAGGACGGATGCGGGATCGAACTGAGGCGTGTATCCGAGGCGCGCGAGTTCGTAGAC
>JBAVQT010000168.1:0-3375 GCA_049694295.1 Candidatus Acidiferrales bacterium | reverse complement strand
GGAATAGATATCGTCGTAGCCGAGAGGCTGCTCGATCATGATGAGGAAATAATCATCGAGTTTTTTCAACAGAGGCGCGTCGGCAAGGGTGTAGGCGGAATTCGCGTCGGCCATCAGGCGAATGCGAGGGAATTTTTCGCGAAGGGCGCGGACGAGATCAACGTCTTTGCCGGGCTTGATTTTAATTTTGATGCGCTGATAACCAGCGGCAAGGTCTTTTTCGACTTTTTTCAGGAGAACATCGATCGAGGATTGGATGCCGATGGAAACACCGCAGGAAATTTCGGGCAGCGTGCCACCGAGAAGCCTCCAGAGCGGAAGATTTTTCTGGCGAGCTTCGATATCCCAAAGAGCGCATTCGAGCGCGGCTTTGGCCATATTGTGACCGCGCACAGGAGCGAAGAGATCGAACACTTCGGCGGCGGAGACGAGTTCCCTGCCCCGAATCATGGGAAAGAGAAAATCGCGCAGGATGTGCCAGGCGGTTTCGACGGTTTCATAGGAGTAGAAGGGGTCTTCGCCGGCGGTGGATTCGGCCCAGCCGGTGGTGCCGTCGGAAGCCTGGGCTTCGAGAAGCAGGATGCGGCGAAGGTGCACGGAGCCAAAGCTGGTTTCAAAAGGAGCTAGAAGCTCGAGATGGATTTCACGGAGGGTGATTTTTTCTATGCGCATGGTGGCGGGAATATTGTGGGGGAAACTGGGAGGAAAGAAAAGGCGTGATTCACGGTTCGTGAGTCGAGGTTGGCGACTCGTGAATTACTGATTGTGGCGCGTGAGCTAGAGGCGTCCGGATTCGTGTCCGGCGACCTCGGCGAGAGCTGGAATCCGGAGACCTGGGATCGCGGAATGAGGCGCGAGGAGATAGTCAACCTGATCGCCGCGCGATTCGACTGCGACGGCGGCGTAACCATGGCCGAAGAGGCGCTCGAATGCGTCACGGGCTGCGGATTGAGTGCGGGTCGCGACGGATGGGTCGGCGGAACGGGAGTCGCGAATGTGTGCGGGATACGTGACGCGCTCGATTGCCGGCGCGGGGCCCGAGTAAGCGGACGCTGCAGTCGGCAAATCGGGGGACGCATCACGAGCAGCGTGGTTGCGCACGCGCGGCGAATCGAGCCACCATTCGGCTACCAGACGGTCAGTCGGGAGACCGGCGTGGAGCGGACTTTCGGTGATGCCGTAGCAGTCCGGAATGTAGCGACGGGCAATGGCGCCGAGGCGGTTGAAATTGAAGTGGGCATTTCTCAATTCGAGAGGGTCGAAAGTCCATTCGATAAGCGCGATCCCCTGGCGCAAAGATTCTTCGCGCTGAAAGAACTTGAGGCGGCGCCCTACGCCTGAATTTTGATATTCGGGAAGGACGGCAGCCATGTGGGAATGCAGGAGCGGGACGGAAACCGGCGGCGGGCCGGGTTGCGCCGAGGCGAAGTCGCGGCGTCCGGCGAGGGCAAGCGTGAAGCCGATCATCCTGCCGGCGTCAAACGCGGCGGCGGAGAGACCGCCGGTGTGATGGGCGACGACGAAGATGGCGCTGGGTACCACCAGGTCTTCGCCCCAAACGATCCGCTGGACGCGGACACATTGCTCGAAGTCGGCCAGGGAGTGGAGCGCGCGAATTTCGAAGGTGGCGCTCATTCGGAAAATCCCGGCGACTTGTCGGCGTCGCGCTTTTTCGAGGCGTTCCAGAGTTCTTCCATTTGAGGGCGAGGCACATCGGCAAAACGCCGGCCCTGCGCGGCGGCCGAGCGCTCCATGAATCGGAAACGGGATCTAAATTTCCGATTGGCGCGCTTGAGAGCGATCTCGGGATCCACGCCGAGGAAACGCGCCACGTTGACGGCGGCGAAGAGCAGATCGCCGGCTTCTTCTTCCACGCGGGGATCGAGAGCCGCGGAAGATCTAGCTTCGTTGCGCGCGGCAACGAGCTCTTGCGATTCCTCGGCTAGTTTGTCGAGAACACCGGAGAGGGAGTCCCAATCGAAGCCAACGCGGGAAGCGCTGCGGGTGAGCTGGCAGGCTTCGAGAACAGCGGGAAGCGATCGCGACTCATCGGAGAGCAGAGATTCAGATGCGCCGATGGGAGCTTTGAGGAGCGAGAATTGTTTGGAGGCAGCAGCGGATTTTCGTTCGCGCGTTGGGGAGTTAGCATTTTTATCCTGGGCTTCGGCGCGTTCAGCCGCTTTGATCTGCTCCCAATTCTTCAGGACGTCGGCTGAGGTGCGCGCGAGGACGTCGCCGAAAACGTGCGGATGGCGACGGACCATCTTGGTGTGAACCGATTCGATCACATCGGAGACCGAAAATCGCCCGGCCTCTTCAGCGAGGACAGAGTGGAAGACAACCTGGAGGAGAAGATCGCCAAGCTCGGAGGGAAATGCGGCTGGATCCGGGGAGTCCATAGCGTCGAGAACTTCGTAAGTTTCCTCGACTAAATACTTGCGGATCGAAGCGTGGGATTGCTCGCGATCCCAAGGACAGCCATCGGGAGCGCGAAGACGCCGCTGAAGGGCCATCAACTTTTCGAACCACTGGCCGGCGGAGGTACGCGCCGCGCGCGAGCGAGAGCGGCGGGCGGACCCACGTCCCTGCGCGGCAGGTTTCGGACGCGCGGCGCTTTTCTTTACAGCTGATTTTGATTTTAGTTTTTTGCGCTTGAGCACGGCGAAATTAAAGTCTCCGATGTTGAAAGAATAATTTACAGGGGCGCGAGCGGAGTGGCAAGCGGCGAAAGGGCCTAGCGAGCACTGGACCAGATTACTTTTGCGCCGGGCTTTGCCGCGAGTGCTTGCAGATTGAAGCGAAACGTCGGGGGAAGAATTTCGAGCCCGAGGCGCGACTGCTTCGGCGGGCGCGTTACGGATTGGGGCCAGCGGCGGGCGGGATGGCGCGCCCGTATTCGGAGGCGCGACCTAGACGATCGAAGATCGAATACGCAGAGGCGGCGATACTGCCGATGGCTTGCTCGCCGTCGCGCTCGTTTTTCAAATACGTGGTCATCACACAGATGACGAACGGACGATTCTGCGCGAACACGATACCCGAGTCGTTGCGAACGCCTTTGAGGACGCCGGGCTTGTCGGCGACGCGCACGCCGGGCGGGATGCCGTTGGGAATCCAACTGGCCTTGGGAGTGGCTAACATTTTGAAGAAATCTTCGGTCGCCTGTTTGTTCAGGACCTTGCCCTGATAGATGTCGGCCAGCAGCGTCATCATTTCGGCGGGCGTGGAGACATTTTCCCGGCCCTCTTTGGCCGCTTGCAAATCCATCATTTTGCGGCGCAGGCGAGTGTGCGCGAGGCCAAGCGTATCCATCAGAGAATTGACGTTGGCCATGCCCACACGATCGATCAGGACGTTGGCGGCCGAATTGTCGCT
>JBAVQT010000167.1:0-7578 GCA_049694295.1 Candidatus Acidiferrales bacterium | reverse complement strand
GTGTCTTCTCTCCATTTCTAAATTTCGTGATCTACAGGAACGCAACGAAGTTTCGGTTAGCGGGGCCTGCCACCACCATGAGAACCTCCGCCGCCATGCGCCCCCCCTCCGCCACCGCCGCGCGGCGCCCCGCCGCCGACGCTAGCGCTGCCTCGTGACGAATAGCTCCTGGCCTGTCCACCGTGATCGTAGCCGCTGAAGGCGCCGGAGCGAGTGCCAGCCTGGCCGCGCGGTTGCGCGTAGCCGCGAGCCGCCTGAGTGTTCCCGTTGAAAGGCCTGGCTCCCGAGGTGGGGCGATTCGCGGTTGCGGTGCGCCCGGCGAGATTTCCATTCGTGGATCGGTTGCCGGCATTGGCGCCGGCCCGAGCGTTGCCTCGGCCGCCGTTGAATCCGCCGCGCGCCGAATTGCCGCGATAGTAATTGCCGCGGTTGTAGAAGGTGTTGCTGCGGGAGTAGTAGCGGTTGTGGTTATAAATCGGGTAACGGCCGCCCCAGTTGAAGCCCCAATTCGACCAGCCCCATCCATACCCGCCGTAAAAACCAATTCCGAAACCGGCGCCGAACGAGAGATACGGACCGCCGTACCAGATTCCAGGATACGGATACCAGCCCGGCCAGGCCATTACCGGACCACCGTAAACCATCCAGGGATCGTACGCCGGCACATAAACGACCTGAGGATTCGCGGGCTGAATCACGATGGTTGAGCCTTGCGTTGCCACGGTTTGCTGGGGGGTGGTCTTAAGATTGCCGGATTGTTGCGCGCGCTGTCGCATGACTTGAACGGCATCCATCACGTCTTGCTGCTGATTGTAATAAGCGTCTCCTAGAGATGACGTCCAGGAGAGATTCTTGTCCATATTTCCGAGGACGGAGGGAAATGCGGCGAGCGCCTTCACGCTGGGATCCCAGGATTGCTGATCGACAGCTTGACCCAAAGCATCGCCCTGCAGATCAGGATGCGCTTGCACCCACCGATCGGCCTCGACGACTTCCTCGGGAAACGTGGATGCGGCCAAAACCTGCGCCACCAGCGAATCGGGATACAGCGCAATCGGAGCCACCAACTGCTGCAATTGCTCGGGAGTCTGCTGGGCGTATGGCGGGGCCTGCGCGTCCTGCGACTGAGACTGGATGTCTGCTTGAGCGGGAGCCTGGGCGTCCTGGTCGGCCGAAACACTCCGAGGGCCGACCGCCAGGAACAAAGCCAACGATGACAGACACAACAAAATTTGCTGGCGCGATCGCAGCCTTGAGAACTTGGCGGCACGTCCGAAAATGTTCATGATCTTGAACCTCCTGTGCGGCTTCATTGCTCGAGGCTTCCAGTATATTAAGATGGCGCGGAAGCCATTCAGGTTACGGACTAATCACCGGCTCGGGACCGCATCTGTCATGCGCACCAGCCATGGCAGCAATCGTAAGGGCACCGGGACGCGGAGGCTGTTCTATTTCGCACACTTTTGCGCATGTCTCCAAAGCTGGCGAACGAGATTTGCGCGGGACGATAGCGGAAGCCACGACGCCGCGGGATAATGGCGACCGGTACTGGCGCGGTATATATTTGCGCGAATCAAATTGATGCTGGGAAGCGTCCAAGAGAAAGAAAGAGTCTCTAATTCGTGGAGGAGGACGGCCGTGGGCGAGAACGCTGGACGAATGGTGAGGACACTGGCAATTTTCTTCGGTGCGAGCTTGATGGCGCCGCTCTTAATGGCGCAGGATGCGAATTTTCATGATGCGCCGGCGGCGACAGCGCAGTGGAAGAACCCGGCGGCGAGCGAGACTTCGGCTGCGCCGGCGGGGGCGGCGCTCTACGCCACGAATTGCGCGAAATGCCACGGCGCGAACGGCGAGGGCTCAGGAAATATTGCAGCGCTGCGGACGGGCGCTGCGCAGCAGGCGCCGGATGGCGAAGTCTATTGGTTCATCACGCACGGCAAGATCTCCGATGGGATGCCGGCGTGGAACAGCTTGCCGAAGAAAGAACGGTGGGAGCTGGTGTCGTTTATCAAAACGCTTGGCACGGCTGGAGCGGCCGCGAGCCCGGACAGCAGCGCCGCAGCGGCCGTGGATTCGGGAGCGGAGATGGAGATCAAAGCGCCCGCGCCGAAGGCTCCGTTCACGGATTTCCGGTATGAGACCCCAGGAACAATAAGGAAGATTACGGAAAAGGATCTGCCCGCGCCGTACGCGACTGAGTCAGCGGAGAACTCGGCGAAAGTGGTGAAACGGCCGGCAGACGCGTGGCCCAAGGCGCTGCCGGGATTTACGGTGCAAATGTATGCGGCCGATCTGGACGATCCGCGGCTGATGGTGACCGCGCCGAATGGCGATTTCTTTCTGGCGGAAGACAATCCGGGGAAAATCCTGGTGTTTCGCGGCATCACGGCAGACGGACGTCCCGAAAAAGTGGACACATTTGCGAGCGGGCTGCACCGGCCATACGGAATTGCGTTCTATCCGCCGGGGCCAGATCCGAAGTGGGTGTACATAGGCGACACTGACGCGGTGGTGCGTTTTCCGTATCAAAATGGCGACCTGCAAGCGCGAGGAGCGGCGGAGCACATTGTTGACCTGCCACACGGCGGCGGCCACTGGACGAGGTCGATACAGTTCACTCCGGACGGAAAGAAAATGTACGTGGCGGTGGGATCGGGCTCAAACGTGGACGATCCGGATACCAAGCCGCGGGAGAAGAATCGCGCGGCGATTTGGGAGCTGAACCCGGACGGATCGGGAATGCGCATTTTTGCATACGGAATCAGAAACGCCGGCGGCGGACTGGCGATCCAACCGGAAACCGGGACACTGTGGTGTTCGGTGAATGAGCGCGACGGGCTGGGCGACAACCTGGTGCCGGACTACATCACGCACGTGCAGGACGGCGGATTTTACGGCTGGCCATGGTGGTACATTGGCGGAAATCAGGATCCGCGACACGCGGGCAAGCATCCGGAACTGAAAGACAAAGCGATCGTGCCGGACGTGTTGCTGCAGCCGCACAACGCCTCACTTGAGATGTTGTTTTACCAAGGGCGGCAGTTCCCTGCCGAATATCACGGCGACATTTTCGCGGCGGAACACGGATCGTGGAACAAAGCGGTGCGCACCGGCTACGAAGTGATTCGTGTCCCGCTGCACCAGACGGGAAAAGCGAGCGGCGAGTACGAGGATTTCGTGACCGGCTTCGTCCTGCCAAATGGAAACGTGTGGGGACGGCCGGTGGGGGTGACGGAGGCGCCAGACGGATCGCTACTGGTGAGCGACGACGCATCCGGATCCATCTGGCGGGTGGTCTACACCGGAAAATAATCGCGGCTCAGGCGAGCAGGTTGGCCGTGGGCAGGTATCGCGGCGGCTTGCGCTGCCGCGTGGCCTGCTCAAAGGCGTAGGCGATTCTTATCAGAGTGGGCTCGCTCCAAGCGCGACCGAAGAAAGAGACGCCAAAGGGCAGCCCGAAAATGAAACCGGCGGGAACGTTGATATTGGGATAGCCGGCAACGGCGGCGGGTGAAGAGCTGCCGCCGGTATCGTGGTCGCCGTCTACGAGGTCCGTAAGCCAGGCCGGGCCGGCGGTGGGCGCGAAGAGAGCGTCAAGACGGTTGGCGTTCATCACCGAGTCGATCCCATGCTCGCGCGCGAGGAGATGATTGGACGCGAGAGCATCGACATAGGCCTTCTCGGTGAGCGGGCCTTTGGCCTGCGCTTTCTGCATAATGTCCTGCCCAAAGTACGACAATTCCTTTGAAGCGCTGCGTTCGTTGAAGTCGATTACGTCGGCGAGACTGCGCACCGGTGCGTTCGGATTGCGCGCGAGGTAAGCGTTGAGGTCGGCTTTGAATTCATAGAGCAGCACGGTGAATTCGGAATCGTCGAATTTGCCAAGCGTGCCGATTTCGACGGGATCGACAAGCACGGCGCCTTCGCGCTTCATGGCATCGAGCGCCGCATCGAGGGCTGGGCCGAGCTTTTCGTTGAAATCGAAAAACTTACGAAGGACGCCGATGCGCGCGCCGCGCAGGCCATTGCGGTCGAGAAATTTCGTGTAGTCGGACTCCACGTGACCGGCGGAATCAGCCGTGGCGGGATCGTCGGGGTCAGCGCCGGCGAGAACCGAGAGAAGCGCAGCAGCATCGGCTACCGAGCGGCAGATGGGGCCAGCGGTGTCCTGCGAATGGGAAATGGGGATGATGCCAGCGCGACTGACGAGCCCGACGGTGGGCTTGATGCCGACGACGCCGTTGGAGGAAGACGGGCAGACGATAGAGCCATCAGTTTCCGAGCCGACCGAAAGCGCGCAGAGATTGGCGGAGACGCCCGCGCCGGATCCGGAACTCGATCCGCAGGGATTGCGATCGAGCGCGTAGGGATTGCGGGTCTGGCCGCCGCGGCCGCTCCAGCCGGAGGAAGAATGCGACGAACGGAAATTGGCCCACTCGCTGAGATTGGTCTTGCCGAGAATTACGGCGCCTGCGGCGCGAAGGCGGCGCGCGACTGCGGAATCCTGCGCCGGCGTGAAACCGGCGAGAGCGAGCGATCCAGCGGTGGTGGACATGCGATCGGCGGTGCCGATGTTGTCCTTAATGAGAACGGGAATACCGTGGAGCGGGCCGCGCGTTTTCCCGGATTTGCGCTCGGCGTCGAGCGAATCGGCGATGGAAAGCGCGTCGGGATTGAGTTCGATGATGGCGTTGAGCGCGGGACCGGATTTGTCAATTTCCGCGGTGCGGGAGAGATATTTTTCGACTAGCGAGCGGGCGGTGAATTTTCCGGACCGGAGCCCCTCCTGGAGATCGGCTGCGGAAATTTCCTCGAGATCGAATGATTTTACGGCTGGACCGGCCTGCGACGCGCCTGGGGCGATGGCGGGTTGCGCAAGCGCGGGCAATGTAAACGACGTGGCAGCGAGCGCGGCGGTGGATCCAAGGAACCGGCGGCGAGAGACTGGCGAGTTGGATGACTGTTCGTTATTTTGTGGGCGCATGGCGGCTATTCGGCCTCCTGTAGATTTTTACGTGCAAGTGGTTCGGGCGATTCGGGAACGGCGGGCGCGGGACCTTTCAATTCGGCGAGCAGAATGCCGGCAAAAATGAGAGAGGCGCCGAGAAGAACGCGCGGGCCAAGATGTTCGCGAGCGAGAAGCCACGAGGTAAGCGCGGCGAAGACCGGCTCGAGGCTGATGAGAATGGCGGTGTGGGTGGGCGAAGTGTATTGCTGCGCCCAGGTCTGAAACGTGAAGCCGATGGCCGTGGAGCCGATGGCGGTGATGAGCACGGCGAAAACGAGAGTGCCCGACCAATGCCAGCGCGGAATCTCATAACCGGTGGCGGCGAGGAGGGGAATAGCGAGAGTCGCCATCACTGCCGTGGTGGCGATCTGAATGAAGCTGAGTCCCGCCACGGAATGATCGCGAATGTAGCGGCCCACGAAAATAATATGCAGCGCGAACATGATGGCGCAAACAAAGGTAATGGGATCGCCGCGATTGAGGCCCGCGAAGCCCTCGGGCGGCACGGTGAGGAAGTAAAGTCCGGCGAGCGCCGATGCGGCGCCCGCCCAGATCCAGCGATTGATTCGGCGGCGGCCGAATGCGGCGAGGAGCAGCGGCACCAGGACAACGCTCGAACCGGTGATGAACGCGGCCTTCGAAGGCGTCGTATATTTCAGGCCGGTAGTCTGGAAGACGTAGCCGCCAAGCATGAAAAAACCGATCTGCGCGCCGGCCCAAATCGTGCGGAGATTGAGCCCTCGAAGCTGACGCCAAAAAAAAATGCCGATGACGGCGGCTGCTAGGGCGAAACGTACGGCGATGTAAACGAAGACGGAGACATCGACGAGGGCATCTTTGACCACGACGAACGTGGCGCCCCAGATGAGTGCGCAAAAACCGAGGGCAAGATCGGCGCGAAGGCGTTTGCTGGGGAGAGAAAGCGTCATCGAGCGGAGAAGTGTATCAGGTTTTCGCGGAGGCATTTCGATGCGGAATTTCGCGCAGCCTGTGGATGGCCGGCCACTGTAGTGGGCGCCGGGAACGGCCAGCGATTAGGGCTTCTGGTAGACGATGCGGCCGCCGACGATAGTGAGCGAGACTCGCGTGCGAAGAAGATCAAGCGGTGCGATTTTCGTGATGTCGGCGGGATAGACGACGATATCGGCCAGCATGCCGGGCGCGAGCACGCCTTTGCGCTTTTCTTCGAATTGGGCGTAGGCGGAGCCGGCAGTATAGGCATGGATGCAATCATCGGCGGAAAGCTTTTCTTGCGGCTCCCAGCCGTCAGAGGGATTTCCGTACGGACCGGCGGGCGGGCCGCTGCCATCAGGAAGTTTGCGCGTGACGCAGGCGTAGAGGCCACGGAGTGGATCGATGGGCTCGACGGAGTAGTCGGTGCCGAAGGCCAGATGCGCGCCGGACTCTTGCAGGGTGTGCCACGCGTAGGCGCCCTTGGCACGTTCGGGACCCAGGCGATCGGCGGCCCAGCGCTCGTCATCCAAAAGATGCGAAGGCTGCATCGAGGGAATGACGCTGAGCGCGGCAAACCGCGGCATATCCTCGGGCGAGACGATCTGCGCGTGCTCGACTCGATCGCGGCGGTCGCGCGGACCGTTGGCGGCGAGGACGGCGGCGAAGGCGTCTAACGCTTCGCGATTCGCACGGTCACCGATGGCGTGAAACCCGATTTGGAAGCCGGCGCGATCGCGCTCGATGGACATGCGCGTTAGGACGTCGGCAGCGATGCGCGGAATACCGGAGGTCGAGGGATCGTCGGAGTAGGGCGCGAGCATGGCGGCGGTGCGCGAGCCGAGCGAGCCATCGAGAAAACCCTTGAGCATGGCAGTCTTGAGCCACGGATCGCCCGGGTCTGTAGCGTTCGAACCGCCGCCACTGAGTTGACGCATTTCTTTCAGCCGAGCTAGCGACGCGGTGAATGGCAGCCACTCGCTGACGCGAACTTTCAATTTCCCCGACTTGCGCAACTGCTGAAGCGCCTGAAAATTCCCCCAGCCGTAGTTGCCGGCCGCGGTGTCGTCTTGAACGGAATTATCCTGCACGGAGGTGACGCCGAAGCGCGCTGCATCATCCAGCGCAAAGGTAAAGGCGCGCAGGCGTTGGGCCTGAGAGTACGGGGGGACCCGTGAGTAGACGAGGTCCATGGCGGCATCTTCCAGGAGCATGCCGTCGGGCTGGCCGTTGGCATCGCGCTCGATGCGGCCAGCAGGAGGATCGGGAGTCGCGGGAGTGATTCCAGCGATTTTGAGAGCCAACGAATTGACTACAGCGACGTGACCATCGACGCGCTCGAGATAGATAGGGTGATCGGAGGAAATGGCGTCGAGGTCGGCGCGCGTGGGGAATTTTTTCTCGGGCCAGAGAGTATGGTCCCAATCGTCGCCGAGAATCCACTGGCCCGGTGAGTAGTCGGCCAGGTGAGCGCGAACGCGCTGTTGAAGTTCGCCGATCGAGCGGACGCCGAGGAGTTCGATTTCGAGGCTGGTGTAGCCGGCTCCGGCGAGGTGCACGTGCGCATCGTTCCATCCGGGCATGGCGAATTGGCCATGAAGGTCGACGACGCGAGT
>JBAVQT010000166.1:0-4537 GCA_049694295.1 Candidatus Acidiferrales bacterium | reverse complement strand
GGCTCGATACGCGCGCGCGTGAGGATTCGAAACAAGCTGGTCTTCCCTGCCTGCGGCAGTCCGATTATTCCTGTTTGCATAAGCTTTCGATACTAGCACAGCCGCAAGAATCGGATAGCGCCCAGCGCCAACTCCCGCCAGATTTGTGCCGCCCCGCGCGTTTCGGTATTCTGGCGCGGCACCGGCGAGGCGGCGTCCCACAGCCATAAACCACAATCACGAGCCACAGCCATGACTGAAAAATTTCCAATTCCTTTCGACTACCAGCACGCCACCCGGCACCTCTCCGCCGGCGACGAGCGCCTCGCGCGCCTGATCTCTGAAACGCTTCCCTTTCAACTTGCGGAAGAGGCCGGGCAGCCGCCCTACGAAGCGCTCCTCGAAGCCATTGTCTACCAGAGCATCAGCGGCAAAGCTGCCGCCACAATTTTCGCGCGCGTCAAGGCGCTCGGCTCCGAGGGCTGCTGCCCTACACCCCGGGAAGTTCTGCGCCTGCCGGAGAAAACGCTTCGCGAGGCCGGACTCTCCGGTGCCAAAGCGGCCGCCATGAAAGACCTCGCCCAGAAAACCATCGAAGGGATCGTGCCGTCGCTCGAGCAGGCCCATGCCATGTCCGACGCCGAACTCGTCGAGCGCCTTGATTCCGTGCGCGGCGTCGGCCCTTGGACCGTCGAAATGTTTCTGATCTTCAATCTTGGCCGGCCCGACGTGCTGCCTATCCACGATTACGGCGTGCAAAAAGGCTTCGCCATCACTTACGGCAAGCGAAAGATCCCCAGGCCCAAAGACCTGCTGAAATTCGGCGAGCGCTGGCGTCCGTTTCGCACCGTGGCCAGCTGGTTCATGTGGCGCGCCGTCGAGCGCGCCGGCAAAGACGCGCGCAAAATCAAGAAAGCGCCTCCCAAGAGCGGGAAGAAATTGCCGACCGTAAAAATTGCGAAGAAACGAATCACGCCACAAATTGCGAAGAAACGCGCCGCGAAAAAACGCTCGAAGTAACAGCGGAATCTCTACAGCGGTTTGCGGCTGACGGTCAAAAATATCGCCACGATCCCCACCAGCAGCACAGCCCCCTCGAGCTGCACCGAAGCCTGGTGTAGCCGGTCAAACCGCGCTCGCAGCGGATTCTCCACTGGTGTCGAATCCACCGATCCCATCTCGGTCCGCAGCGCCGACATCCGCGGCCGCACCACGTACTGCGAAGCGATCGTCAGCACCAGCATCAGAATCACCGCCAGCGCCGCCGGCTGCGCCACACCCTTCACCCCACGCGCCAGCATCAGCGTCGCCAGCAAATAAAGAATCGCCGCGATCACTCCGAGCTGATGCAGCCGCGTCAGCGTGTAGCCCACCAGCGCCCCTGCCTCATCGCGGCTGGCCAGCGTCGTAAACGCGCCCGGCGCCACCGCCGCCACAAAATAGATAATCGCGCCCACCCAAGTACCTAATGCGAACACCTGAACGAACCGCATGATATTGGTCATCGTTGATTTCCGCTAGAATGGTTTTCGAGCCCCCAGCCGCGCTCTCGCGATTCTTTCCGGCTCGACTCGATTTCCGGCTGTATGGGAGTGGTGGGCGACAAAGGACTTGAACCTTTGACCTCTCCCGTGTGAGGGGAGCGCTCTAACCAACTGAGCTAGTCGCCCGGAACCATAATTTTTAGCAGAAGGCCACCTGAATTGCAAACGACCACCAGCAGTGCGAGCGCCCGCCTGGCAGACCTGCAGCGCGCGATCGCCCAAGTCGTAAAGGGCAAAGACGACGTCATCCAGCTCGCGCTCACCACGCTGCTGGCCCGCGGCCACTTGCTCATCGAAGACGTTCCCGGCGTCGGCAAGACCACGCTCGCGCAGGCTCTGGCGCGTTCCTTCCGCTGCTCCTTCCAGCGCATTCAATTCACCTCCGACCTGCTCCCCAGCGACGTGGTCGGCGTCAGCGTCTACAACCCCGCCACCCAGGAATTCGAATTCAAGCCCGGACCCATCTTCGCCAATATCATCGTCGCCGATGAAATCAATCGCACCACTCCGAAAACGCAGTCCGCGCTGCTCGAAGCCATGAGCGAAGCGCAAGTGACCGTGGACAATCGCACGCATCCGCTGCCGCATCCCTTTCTCGTGCTCGCCACGCAAAATCCCATCGAGCATCACGGCACCTATCCCCTCCCCGAATCGCAGCTCGACCGTTTCCTCATGCGCATTCGCATGGGCTATCCCTCGCGCTCCAGCGAAAAGGAAATCATTCGCAATCATTCCGGACAAGCTGCCGCCGTCGCCAGCGCCGTGATGGAAACCGCCGACGTGCTGGCCATGCAGGAATCGGTGATGCGCATAAAAGTGGATGAGAGCCTGCTCGATTACGCCCTCGAAATCGTCGAACGCACCCGCCAGACCGAGCAGTTGAGCCTCGGCGTCAGCCCGCGCGGCACCGTCATGCTGCATCGCGCGGCGCAGGCTCGCGCCTTTCTCGAAGGCCGCGATTTCTGTCTGCCCGACGACTTCAAGCAGCTCATCGTCCCCGTTTTCGCCCACCGCGTGGTGGTCAGCTCGCGTTACGTCTCCACGGCCAGAAAATCCGAGCAGGCCGAATCCATCCTCCGCGAAATCCTCGAAACCACGCGCGTCCCGGTCTGACCGTGTCGTCCGCGGCGCAACCGCAATCGTTCGTCGCGCGCTGGTGGCGCGGCCTCGACCGTCCCGGCTGGAAAAATTTCGCCATCGCCATGCTCGCGCTGTCCGTCGCGCTGGTTCTCGCTCTTTTCTCCGCCGCCGTGGCGCAGCAGGGCCGCACCCTCCTCGCCGCATCCAGCGCCGTCATCGCTCTCGGGATGGCCGGCTGGGTGGGCGTCACCATCGTCCCGCGCCTGGCTCGCCGCACCAGCCTCCGCTGGCTCGTCTATCAAATGGATTACCGCCTCACGCGCGAAGGCATCATCTACATCGCGGCAGTTTTCATTCTCGTGCTCGCCGCCGTCAATACCGGCAATAATCTGCTCTTTCTCATCCTCGCCTGCATGCTCGCCGGCATTCTGGTTTCGGGCGTGCTCTCGCGCGTGGTCCTCACCGGCGTGGATTTGCGATTCGATCTGCCCGAGCACATTTTCGCTGGGAATCCCGTGCTCGCCGAGCTCGAGCTGCGCAACGAAAAGCAGGCTTGGCCTTCCTTTTCCCTGCGCGTGGTTGGCGACATGAAAAAAAATCCTGACCCCATTCTCACCCGCCCGGTTTTCTTTCCTTACATTCCGCGCCTTTCCGCCGCGCGGCAGAAAGTCGAACTCCTCTTCCCCCATCGCGGCGTCTATCGCCAGGATTCCTTCGGCATTCGCACCCGCTTTCCTTTCGGCTTCTTCGAAAAAACGCGCGAGGTTGGGTCCCATCTCGAAATCGTCGTCTATCCCGCCGTGCAGCCCGCCGAGCAACTCTACGAAGCCCTGCCTCTGCTCAGCGGCGAAATCGCCAGCTTCTATCGCGGGCGCGGCCATGAACTCCATTCCCTGCGCGATTATTTGCCCACCGATAGCGCGCGCTTCGTGGATTGGAAAGTCACCGCCCGCGCCGGCCGCCTCATCGTCCGCGAATTCGCGCGCGAAGACGAGCGCCGCGTCATGCTGGTTTTCGATCCTTTCGTGGGCCCTCCGTCCGCCGATCGCGGCCCCGGCGCTGCCGCCGAACATGCCGCGCGCTTCGAGCGCGCCGTCTCCACCGCCGCTTCCATCGCCTGGCATTTCCACGAAATCAATTCCGTCCTGCAGATTCGCACCGACCGTTTCGTCTCGCCCATGGCTCCGGCGGGCGAAATTATTTACGACACGCTCCGCGAGCTGGCCATGATCCAGCCGGAGACTTCCGCGGCCGGTGGCGCATTTCTCGACGACCTGGTCCGCGATCACGAAATTTTCAAAATCATTCTCACCGCGCGCCCCCAGCCCTCCATCCCCTCCGCCCTCTGGTCGTCCTCTTATTTCCTCTTCATCGACCGCCTCTAGCTTCGCGCCCCTCCTTCGCGCCCTCTCCTTCGCGTCTCCGGCTTCGCGTCTTCGTGCGACAATACGCCGCGCATGGCGCCATCTCTCACGCTCGCTTCTCCTGCGCAACTTCAACACCGCATCCTCCCCTGGTTTCGCAAGCATCGCCGCGACCTTCCTTGGCGCGCCAGCCGCGATCCCTATCGCGTCTGGATCGCGGAAGTGATGTTGCAGCAGACGCGCATCGCGGCAGTGCTGCCTTACTACCAGCGATTCCTCGCGCGCTTCCCGTCCGTGCAATCGCTCGCCGCCGCCCGCGAGCACGACGTCTTGAAATTCTGGTCCGGCCTGGGCTATTACAGCCGCGCGCGCAATCTCCATCGGGCAGCCAGGGAAATCGTCGCGCGTCACGGCGGCGAATTCCCGCGCGATCGCGCCTCCGCTCTCGCGCTGCCCGGCATCGGCCGCTACACCGCCGCTGCGGTCCTCAGCATCGCCTACGACGCGCCCTATGCCGTCCTCGATGGCAACGTCGCGCGCGTCCTGGCGCGCCTGGGCGCCATGCGTGGT
>JBAVQT010000165.1:0-3939 GCA_049694295.1 Candidatus Acidiferrales bacterium | reverse complement strand
TGCAATATTTGGGAGATATTCAGATGGACCTGGCTTCTGCGCCTGCTCCCGAAGCGGTTGCAAAGCTGTGCCAGTATTCGGATCGCCAGCCAAAGGACGGGCAAATGGAGTATTACTGCGGCGCGCTACTCTTTCGCCGCGACGACATTACAGGCGAGAAAACCGACGCCACAGAGATTTTGCGGCGCTTGCACGCCTCCGTTGCGTTGCTTCCGAAAGACGATGCCGCGCCACATTGCCAATTGGGCAAGGTGTATCGGTGGCTCGATCGCTGGCCAGAAGCGCTCAGCGAATCCGAAGTCTGCGTGCGTTTGGACCCCGAATCGGCGGACGCGCATTACCGCTTGGCGCAAATTTACGAGCGCATGCATCAACCGGAAAATCAGCGGAGGGAAATTAAGCTGTATGAGACGGCCTCAAAACGCCTGGCAGACGAGAATGCGCGACGCCAAGCTGCAGTGAAGACGTTCCTCTACACCATGCAGAAGGAAACGCAGGCGCAGAAGGAGGCGCCGGAACAAAAGTAAACCTTGCCATCTCTGCGAATGGTCCGGCCTACGGCTGCCTGCGCCCCAAATTACTGAGTCGACTTTCCTGCTGACTTGCGAGCGCCGGCAGGCCGGGATTTCATCAACTCCGGATTCTTCCCCAAACTGACCAAGTTGGCGAAAATGCGATATGCACCGGGAACGCCCTCGGGCATCTGGCGGTAGAAAGCGTAGGCGTTATAAATGTAAACGCCCGCGCCGTATTTCGCATAGAGGAGACCGCCTTTTTGGGGAGCCTGGCCCGGATCGTGCGTTTCGAGCAACGGGATGTAGCGGGAGTCCCAGCTCGCTAGGAATTTCGAGCCGCGCTCTTCCACCCAATTTTGAAAATCCTTGCTGGTGATTTTGTTGGGCCAGGCGAGAGCAGGATTTTCCGGTGCCAGGATTTGCACCTGAGAACCTTCGTCGGTTACTTCTTCCGGATTGGAACCCATCTTGTACGGATAGGGACCGTAGTTGTGATCGTATTCGGGCGTGTTGTATTGAACGATGACCACGCCGCCGTTCTTCGCGTAGTCGAGGATGCGCACGTTGTAGGTTTTGAGATCGTCGCGCACGGCGTAGGCACGCACCCCCAGAATAATCGCGTTGAATTTTGAGAGGTTCCCGCTCGCCAGATCTTCCGGGGTGAGGAAATGGACGTTGATGCCAAGATTCACGAGAGACTCAGGTATATCGTCGCCAGCGCCCACGACGTATCCGATATTCAGGTTCGGAGCCACTTTCACATCGACACCGGTTGTGCGATACGTAGAAGCTCGATAGAGATTGTAAGGACGCAAACCGGAATAACCGACGGTGTGATAACCCTGTTTGTAGACCTGACCGTCATAGGTGGCGACGGCCGTAATGGCGTACTGCTTTTCCTGAAGCTCGGTTGGCGTGACGCGGAAGGTGAGCGTCTGATCGTCTCCGTCCTTCGCAGTCGAAAACTCTTCCTGCGGCGAATTCCAGCCATCCGGCAAGTCGAGCTTTACCGTTCCGTTTGCCGGACCTTTGACGTTGCTGTGAATATTGACCGACACTTCGAACCACTTTGCGTTCAGTGGAACGATTCCCGCTTGCGGAGCGATGGAAACGGAAATGGCCGGGCCTGTAATCAGCGGTTGCAGCACCGTTCCCGGACCTGTTACCCGTTGCACGGACTGAACTACCTGCGTCAATTCGAACGGCACGCCGTCGAATACGAAACGCACTCTGGCGGACAGCGGATATGGAGCCAAGGGTAAATTCAGATCCTTGGGGACGTCGATGTCATAGTAGGCTTGCTCGATGCTCGGACGGGTGAAATACGGCCGCGTGAAACTCGCGTCGGCCGCGGCGTGAATTGTGAACCGCAGATCCGCGGACTGGTTGCCTTGAAGCGTGCTGCCCGTTTGCGTCGCTGGGTCAATGGACCAATTTTCTGTTGCGGGAGCTTCCAACACGGCGCTCTGCAGTTCCACGGGAAGGTTGGTTGGATTCGTTGCGTGAATGCTTACCCAGAATTCCTGTCCGGGGATTGCCACTTGGAAAGTCGGTTGATTTCTGAAGAAGCGTGCGAAAGGCCCAGTCGGCTGTTTCTCAGGAACCACGGTCGCCACCACCGAAATGCCGAGGGATTCGGCGAGAGCATTTTCAAACTGAGCTTGCTCCACTCTTAGTTCGTGGGTGATATCGTACTTCGAATCGGCAGTCAGGTCGCTGCCGGCCACTTTTTCGATCAGTTCGTTCGTTTGCTTCAGGCCTGCAGCCAGGGTCGCAGCGATCGCTTCCGGGTGCTGGGCCGAAAAGTCACTCGTCGCTTTCTCGACCAGAGAATTGACCCCCGACAAACCCGCCGTCAGGAAAGAGGAATCGCCGCCTTGTGCCAGGCTCGCGATGCCGGCGAGTGAAATGTCGATACCATCGAAAAAGGATGATTCTTTGTCCGGAGCGGAGACGAGCGACGCGAAGCGGTGATACGAAGTCATTTCGGCTTCCGCCGGTGGCAAGCCGGTGCCGCCGCTCTGAGATTTTTGGTGACCGAGGCCCAGGCGAGCTACCTGCGTGTAGGTCAACCCGAAGAGAGGGTTGTACTCGCCCTCCGGAATTTCCACCGAAGCGGAAAGCGCTCCGTGGATAACGGTGCCGTTCGTATAATTGCGAAACTCGGCCGGGTAGTATTTGCCGTCCGCGTAGTCAAGAATGCCCTTGTCGGTGACGGGGGAAAACGGCACGAGTGCATAGTCCTTAAGTGGCTTCCAGGGGCGCAGGCCTGCTTTGATTTGCTCGGGAAACATCGCGGGATCGCCCGCCGCCTTGAAAGCTTCCTGCGCCATTTGGCCGGCAACTTGGTGATTGCCGTGGCCGTCCGTCCGGCCTCCGACAAAAACAGAGGTGATGACGAGAGGACGAGTCATGCGAATGACTCGTACAACATCGGAGAGAGTTTGGTCGTGTCCCCACTTCTCGAGCGCCTCTTCTTTTGTCTTGGAAAAACCGTAGTCGCACATTCGTGTAAAGAACTGTTGAACTCCATAATAACGGCCGGCCGCGAGCAGTTCTTCCGTGCGCACCAGACCTAGCGCGTCAAAATAATCCGAAGACATCACATTGGCGCCGCCCTCGCCGCGATTGAGCGTCAACAGAACGGCGCGCACGCCTCGCCCGCGCGTTTCAAAGGTCAGCATTCCCCCGTCTTCGTCGTCGGGATGTGCAGTGACCATTATCAAGCTGGCACGCGTGTGCAGTTTCAGAAGGCTCTGCCAGAGCGCGGCGGATCCGCGATCAAAACTCAGCGCTTCCGCGGCCGGAATCGGCTTTGAACTGACGGCGTTGGGAGATTGAGCTCTCAGTGGATTCGATCGAAATAGGAAAGGCAGTGCGCAGACCAACATGGCAAACGTTACGGGAAGAACCTTCCTGCGTAGTGACGTCATTCTCTCTCCTTCTGCATTCGCGAAATATCCAGTGAAATATTCACGTGCGGGAATTCATCGCTGGCCGTGCTATTGGCTCCGAAACTCGTCGGGCAGATCGTCTCAATGGAAAGCGAACGCCGAATTTCAACCGGAACGTTCGCTCGGGTCCGCGAGACACGTGTGGCAAAAAAGGATTTGAAGACGCGGCCTGCGAAACTGGGCATCCAGCCTCCGTGTTTTCCATTCGGAATAGCGGCATTGTACGTCCGCAAGGAAAGTTGTCAACACAAATGCCAAAACGTTCCGGCATTTTCTTAATAGGTCAAGCACGGCCGTCACGCACCGCAAATGTTGCGAAATTAGGCGAACAATGCCTGGTTCCCCAAAAAATTGGCTTGACAACGATTTTTGCGAATGCTATATGCCCAAGGCATTGAGTGACCGAATCGTTTCGGTACACTCGGGTGGCGGCTCTTTAGGGGCGACATTCATCACGATCTCGTTGATCT
>JBAVQT010000164.1:0-1997 GCA_049694295.1 Candidatus Acidiferrales bacterium | reverse complement strand
GGGCAACGGCCGCAGGAAGCGCGAGATTGGGGTGAGCGGCCAGCAGAATCGGCGCAGAACCCGGAGTGCCCCTCGAAGCGCTGCGTGCCGCACGAATTGCTGCGGCGGTAAATCGAATCTTGTCCCGCGAAAATCCTTCAAAAGAGATTTCGCGGCCGGCGGTGACGATGGTATGCGGGCCGATCGAATCGTTAAGGCTCAGGAAGCGAGCGCGGCTGCCGCGCTGGCGCGCGATTATATCCAAGGCTGCGGCCGTATGTCGGCCAGCCTCCTGCACGCCGCCGTGGCCCAGAAGTCCCGGAAAGAGCGCGACGACGGAGAGCGCGAGCGGAGAAGCCGCGGAAGGGGAAGGAGTTTTCATGGGCTCTGCCGCGGAGATCCTTTCAAGACTTCCGGCCAAGCGATTGCACGGAAACCCGCGCCTTGCGACTGAGAATTGACTCAAAAATCTCGCCGAGCTCGCGACCGTTGCGCTCCCAAGTGTATTGCAATGCCGTGGCAGCGGCAGCGTCTCCCATGCGGCGGCGATACGCCGGATCGTCATGCAGATGGCGAATCATAACGGCCAGAGCGCTCGCGTCGGTGGGGTCCGCGAGGATCATGCCGTCAACGCCGTCGGTGATGATCTCGCAAGTGCCGTTGGTGGAGGAAACAATGGTCGGCAGACCGCACGCCATGGCTTCCTGGGGCGGAAGCGCGAAGGTGTCTTCGAGAGAAGGGCCAGTGTAGATGTCGGCGGCAGCATAGTAGAACTCAACGTCTTTGCGGGGCGGCAGAAACTTGACGCGATCGGCGACATGCTTGTCCCGTGCCAGGGATTCAAAGGGAGCGGATTTCTCGTTGCCCGCAACGAGAAGGGTTAGCGGCAGTCCATCGAGCATCGCGACTGCCTCAATCAGCGTGGAAATTCCTTTCTTGTGAAGGTCGTTACCGACGACGAGCAGCGTGAACCGATCATTCGCCAGGCCGAGCTGCTCACGCGCGGCAGGCCTCAGTTCAGCGCGCCGAGCCGGGTTGAAAATCGAATGGTCCAATCCCAGGTAAAGGACCGGCAGAGGATCGCTGCGACCGTAAAAACGCTTTAAATCCTGGGCGGTTTTCTTCGCGTAGAGAACGAGCATGGTGCTGGGATTTGGGTAAAGCCGGCTTTCCATCGCCGAGATCAACCGGTAGTAGATCCTGCGATGCAGCAGGCGGGGCCAAAACTGGACGGAGTTACGAGCAAGCGCCAGCTGAGTTCGGGCTTGGCGCAGGAATTCCGCGAAGACGATATGCACCGAGATGATATCGGCGTCCAGGCAATTGATCCCGGGGCTGAAGACAAGATCGTAGCGCAAGCCACGGAACCATTGGTCCCATGTCCGCCAGAGACGATTTGCGACCAGCCACCAGAGAAAACCGAGCAAATGCGGACCTGGCATCGGAGGGATGCGATGAAGAACGAACGTCGAGGGATCCCAATCTTCGACGCGATTGCTGTAAACGTGAAGTTCGTAGGAATCAGGAAGATTTGAAAGCCATTCGATAACGATGCGCTCGGTTCCGTGGCTTTTGTCGAGAAAGGGGGTGATGACGGCGACGCGAGGTTTGCGCAGCGGAGGTGTCATGGGTTCAACCGATATTGTGCGGAGAGCAATCGAGGGCTCAAAAGCGAAACCCGCCCCGGCGGCGCGAAGTTGATCGCGGGGAAGCGACGGGCGGGTTGACGGCCGGCGCATCGAGAATTTCGGGCAAGCGGAAAAGAATTCCGACCAGCAGCCAAAGGTAGGCGTTGTTAACGTAGTTCTGATAGGAGCTGAGTGCGCCGTACATGAGCGGAAACAGGAGAAGGAACGCATACCACACGATAGCGAACCCGATTGGGAAAAACCGTGTCTCACGCAGCCGGTAGACCGCCTTCCACGCGAAGTAAAGCAGCGAGGCGGTCCAGAGCAACCAAAGGAACGGAGCGACGATTCCCATCTCGACGATCAGATCCCCGTAGCCTTCCTCCACCC
>JBAVQT010000163.1:0-4222 GCA_049694295.1 Candidatus Acidiferrales bacterium | reverse complement strand
ATGGGGACCACATCTTCGTGCGCGGCGATCTGGAAGACGCTGTCGCCGGAGGTGTAGACAATCGGAAATCCCGTGCGCAGATGCTCTTCGCCGAGTTCTTTAAGGATTTCGGTTCCGGAGGCGGCCTTGTTGGCTAGCGTTTTGCGGCCGATCTGACGTTCGAATTCGGCGATCAGGGATTTCGGAAACCCATGCGGATACACGGGAAAGGCTTGGTCGAGCCAGATTCCAGCCATTTCCCAATGGCCCGCAGTGGTGTCTTTTCCTGCGGAGCGCGTGGCGGCTTTGCCGAATGCAGCCGCCGGCCGCGCGGGGGGGACAAGATTAGCGAGTGGCTTGATGTTGGCGAGCCCGAGCCGCACAAGATTGGGAATATGCAGCGGCCGCGAGCGCGCGATGTGGCCTAGCGTATCGCGGCCCACGTCGCCATAATCGGCGGCGTCGGGCAATTCGCCGATGCCCACGCTATCCAGCACGATCCAGATGATGCGGGTGAAGTGAGGTGTTTTCTGCCGCGTGTCCTGACGATCCATGAAGCGCGCCTCAAATTTTTTGCTGCCGGACAACACCCGATTGTAGTCGAGATCGGCCGTTCGTGCGCCTTCGTCTGCGTTCGATCGCCAGCGGGCGCCGCGAGAACACAAAACGCCCGAAAACAAGCGGCATTTGCGGGCCTTGGTGCGAGCGAGTATAATTTTACGTTTAGGCAGATGACGACAGAGCGTACAGAGAAGACTCCCCTCGAAGAATCGGCGCGGGCGGCGGTTTCGAACGCCGCGCAGGGAGCCGGTGCGGGTGTGCGCGCGCGGGGCAACGGGAGCGGCTCGCTTGCGCCTCCGAGCGATCGGCGGGGAGAGCCAACTGGCGACCTGCTGGCGGCAAACGCCGGCGCGGATGACGTCGAGGTGATTCGCGTGCGCGGAGCGCGCGTGCACAACCTGAAAAATATCGATTTCACCATTCCCCACAATCAGATCACGGTGGTCACCGGAGTTTCGGGTTCGGGCAAATCCAGCCTGGCGTTCGACACCCTTTACGCGGAGGGCCAGCGGCGCTACATCGAATCGCTTTCGGCCTACGCGCGGCAGTTTCTGGAGCGCATCGAGAAGCCGGATGTCGACGAGATTACTGGAATCGCGCCGGCGATCTCCATTCGACAGAAGAACTCGACTCGAAATCCGCGCTCGACGGTAGCGACGGCCACGGAAATCTACGATTACCTGCGGCTGTTGTTTGCGCGCGTGGGGCGCACATATTGCACCAACTGTGGCATTGAAGTACGCAAGGACACTTTCGACGAAATCGCCACGCGAGTGATGGCCATGCCGGCCGGCCGGCGATTCTACGTGCTGTACGAATTAAAGATCGCCGCAGAAAACACCGCAGAGGGCAAGCCGCCAGCGGGCGCCGCGCGCCCGCGAAAACTGTCCGCTGCCGCCGCGACGGAAGCGGTCCGGCAGACGTTGATCGACTTGCGTAAGCGCGGATTCAACCGCCTGTATCAAGCAGGGCGTGTATTCGAGTTTTCGGCTCCGGAAGAGCTGCTGGATGTGAATTTCGCGAAGCCGGCTTACGTGCTGGTTGACCGTCTGGCGCTGGGTCCGGAAATTCGCTCGCGCTTGATGGATTCGATCGAGATCTGCTACCGCGAAGGACGCGGCGAAGCGATTCTTGAATTCGTGGCGGACGATACCAACGCCGCAGAACGAATGATCTTCAACGAGCGCTTCGAGTGCAAGAATTGCGGCGCGATGTATCAGGAGCCGGAACCGCGGCTGTTTTCGTTCAATAATCCGTATGGCGCCTGCCCGCGCTGCCAGGGATTCGGCAACACCATCGATTTCGACCTGGACCGCGTGGTGCCGGACAAAAGTAAGTCGCTCGCGGACGGCGCGATCGAGCCGTGGACCAAGCCGCGCTACCGCCCACTCACGCTGGAAATGCGGAAATTCGCGCGCGCAAAAGGGATCCCGCTCGACGTGCCGTACCGCCAGCTCACCGAAGCGCAGCGCGAAGCAATTCTGGAGGGCGATCCCAAGGGCGACTTCCCCGGTGTGAAGGGATTTTTCGGCTGGCTGGAGCGAAAGAAATACAAGCTGCACGTGCGCGTGTTTCTCAGCCGGTACCGCGGCTACGCGACCTGCCCGGACTGCCATGGCACGCGGCTACGTGCCGAAGCGCGCGCGGTGAGGATCGCGGGAAAATCTATCACCGAAGTGTGCCAGATGACGGTCAAGCAGGCGCGGCCGTTCTTTGAAGGGCTGCAATTGAGTGCGGCGGAAACGGCGATTGTGGAAAAAGTCCTGGAAGAAGTGCAGGCGCGGCTGCGTTTCCTGGATGAAGTGGGCCTGGATTACCTTTCGCTGGACCGCCTGACCTCGACACTCTCGGGTGGAGAAGCCCAGAGAATCCAGCTCGCCACGTCGCTCGGATCGCATCTGGTCGGTGCGCTCTACGTGCTTGACGAGCCGTCCATTGGATTGCATCCGCGCGACACGCACCGGCTGATCGAAATCCTTAAAGGGTTGCGCGACCTGGGGAACACGCTGGTGGTCGTCGAACACGATCCGGACACCATGCTGGCGGCGGATATGGTGCTGGATTTGGGACCGGGCGCCGGCGAGCACGGCGGGCAATTGATGTTTGCGGGAACGCACGAACAGCTGCTGGCCGACCCGAATTCGCTTACCGGAAAATATTTGCGCGGGGATCTGAAAATTCAAGTCCCGGCGCGGCGTCGCAAGCCGCAGGGGAAATTCCTGAAAATATTCGGAGCGCACAGCCACAACCTCAAGAATTTCGATTTGATGGTGCCGCTGGGTTTGCTGGTAGCGGTCACGGGCGTTTCGGGCTCGGGAAAATCCACGCTAGTGCATGACGTCATGTTCAAAGCGCTGCAAGCCAAACGCACCGGCGGCAATTGGCGCGAGAGCTGCGAACGCATCGAGGGCGATGGCCACCTGACGGCCATCGAGATGGTGGACCAATCACCGATCGGGCGAACCCCGCGATCGAATCCCGCCACCTATCTGAAGGCTTTCGACACAATTCGCGAGCTGTTTGCAGAAACGCCAGAGTCCAAAAAACGGGGGCTGACGGCGGGGCATTTTTCGTTCAACATTCCGGGCGGGCGGTGCGATGCGTGCCAGGGAGACGGCACGGTAACGGTCGAGATGCGATTTCTGGCGGACGTCGAGCTGGTGTGCGAGGAGTGCCGCGGCACGCGCTACAAATCGAGCGTTCTGGACGTGCGCTACAAAGAGAAAAACATTCACGATGTGCTGCAGATGACCGTGCGGGAAGCTCTGGGATTTTTTGCCGCAAGTCCGAAAGTGACGGCGCGGCTGCGAGTGCTGGAAGAAGTCGGACTGGGATATTTGCGGCTGGGGCAATCCGGCACCACGCTTTCGGGCGGCGAAGCGCAACGCCTGAAACTGGCCGCGCATCTAACCAGGCAGGAAAACAATGGAATCCTTTATATTTTCGACGAGCCGACCACCGGCCTGCACTTCGACGACATTCAGAAACTGCTGACGGCGTTTCGAAAATTGCTCGAAGGCGGAGCCTCGGTGCTGATCATCGAGCACAATCTGGACGTGATCAAATCGGCGGACTGGGTGATCGACCTGGGACCCGAGGGCGGCGACGAAGGCGGCCATGTCGTCGCCGTGGGAACGCCGGAGCAGGTGGCGCGAAGCTCGCAGTCGCATACCGGGAAATTTCTGGCCCGAGCACTGCATCCGCGCAATGGCGCGAACCACGGAAATCATGCGGGCGCGCCGACGACCGAAGGACAGGCGGATATACCATCGAACGCATGACGGCAGCGGCAAAAGCATTGGCTTGCGGCGCGCTCGCAATCGCCTGGTGCGCCACGGTCGCAGCGCAGGCGCGCGGTGACGGATGGATGGGTCGGCAGGGCGAATGGCGGAATACCTCGCAACAGTCTTCAACTGGATCTCCCTCAGGTAATTCTTCAGCGCCATCGACGGATACTTCGCAAACCACTTCGCGGGACGGCAGCACTTCGCGGACACGAATACGGGTGCAGGATCCCGCTGCGCGCGAGCTGAATAATCTTCTGGCTGCGGCCCAGGAATCACTCGCCAAGCAGGATTGGGCGGCGGCGGCCGATGACTACGAGAAATACATCGAGAAGCAGCCCAACGATGCGAGCGCCCATTTCGATCTAGGGTACGCGTATACCGCGCTGCAACGGCCC
>JBAVQT010000162.1:0-5693 GCA_049694295.1 Candidatus Acidiferrales bacterium | reverse complement strand
GGAACGCTATCGCAACATCCAGCTGCTGACCGAAGTGCCTAAGGACGAGCCGGAAATGGCGGAGCCGGAATTGACGCCCGAAGAAGCCGCTGCGCTCGAATTTCTCCGCAAGGACACCGACGCGGTGGCCGAAAGCTAACAAAACCAGAACCGAGTGATCCAACGTTTGATTTCAAAGGGCGCTCCGGCTGACCGGGGCGCTCTTTTTTTTTGCCACGATTTCCAGACCCGGCTAAGGATGAGCGGGCGCGGCGCGTTGCGCTTCGCTGTTGCGTAACTTGGCATCTGCGGCAGCTTTCTTTGATCGCTTGTTGGCCACCCCCTTTAGAATTATAGGAGTTGTTTCCGGCAATATTCTTTCCGGTGGCGTTGAGAAGGAATCGCAAGCATGTCCATCGAGCGAAAAGAAGAATCGGTCGCGCGGCTGCTGGAGATTGTGACCCGGTCCCAGCGAAACTATCGCGAACTGATCGACAATCTCGATCACGCCGTGTTCACGCTCGACGGCGATGGCGTCTTGCGCGTGGTGAACCGGTATATGTCCGATCTGCTGGGCGTTCCGTTTTCCCAGCTCGTGGGACGGCGGTTGGACGAATTTCTGGAGTCACCATCGCCAGAGCGTTCGCGGCGAGGGCTGGCGCGTTTGTTGATCGAAGGTGTGTGGAGCGGGCGCGTCCCGGTAAAAATCATGAATTCCGAGGACGTGAAGTTTTTTGATTGCCGGTTTGTGGTGCGGCCCGGTGCAGAGGATGGTCTTTCAATTAATGGATGGGCGCGCGATGTGACCGCGCAGCATGAGTCGGAATCGCGCTTCACCGAACTTTTCGGAGCTCTACGCGAAGGGATTTTTTTCACGACTCCGGAAGGGCGGCTGATCGACGCCAATCCGGCGTTAGTGCGCATGTTGGGCTATTCGAGCAAGGAGGAACTTCAGGTCTTCAATTTTCGAGAAGTGTACGCGGATCCGGCCACGCGTGACGCGCTGGTCCTCGAGTTGCAGACCAAGGGATCGATGCAGGACCGCGAGCTGGTGCTTCGCCGTAAGGATGGAGCGCGGTTGCACTGCCTGGCATCCGGCTTTGCAATTCGTGACTCGTTTGGCCGGGCCACACGGCTACAGGGCACGTTGGTCGACGTCACGGACCGGCTCGACATGGAGCGGCAACTCCGACAGGAACAGGAATTCGTCCGGAGACTGATCGCCAGCTTTCCAGATCTGATCGCAGTGTTTGACCGCGAAGGTCGGTTCACCTATGTGAGCCCGCGCGTCGAAGAGATTTTGGGGAGCCCGCCTCAGGAGTATATCGGCTCCTCGCTTGGCGACCGCACGCATCCCGAAGACCGGCCCCGCGTCGTGGAGATGTTGCATGAATTGCTGGTGGGCGGGATGGCCCGAGGAGCTGCGGAATTCCGAACGAGGACCGCCGAGGGAAACTGGAGGATTCTCCGCGCCAGTGCCGGACCTATTTTCGACGCCGACGGCAAGATCAATGGTGTAGTAGCGTCGGCGCGCGATGTCACCGACACCAAGCAATTCGAGCAGCAGTTGCAGCAGCGCGAAAAGCTCGCAGCCATGGGACAGATGATGGCCGGAGCGGCGCACGAGCTCAATAACCCGCTCACCGCGATCCTCGGCGTCAGCGACCTGCTGCGCGAGCGCTCCACCGACGACGCCATGCGAAGACAGATCGAAATAGTGCTGAAGCAGGCGCGCAGGGCCGCGACGATAGTGCAGGACTTGTTGGCTTTCTCGAGGCCCGCTGCGACCGGTCGCGAAAAAGTCCGTATCGAAGGAATCGTCCAGCGTGCGCTGGAGGCCGAGAAGGAAAGGCTGCGGGAAAAAAATATTCGCGTAGAGTTCGACTCGGCGAAAGGGCTGCCGGGAATTGAAGGAGACGTCAAGTTGCTGCAGCAGGTGTTTCAAAACCTTATCGTGAATGCCGAACAGGCGATTTCGTCGACGCGAACCGAAGGTGCATTGCGCGTGAGCGTGAGCAGGAGCGGTGCAAAACTCAGCATCGCTATCGCTGATGACGGACCGGGCATTCCGCCGGATATTCTGGTGAAAATTTTCGATCCGTTTTTTAGCACCAAGCGGCCGGGCGGTGGCACCGGCCTGGGACTCACAATTTGCCTGGCGATCGCCAAGGAACATGGCGGCACGATCGAAGCGGAATCGGTGGTGGGATCGGGAACCACGGTACGCGTTCTTCTGCCTCTAGGGTTGGGTGAGGCTGAATCCGTGCAAGCTTCGCTTGCGCATGCGAGCCGGGGCGCCGCAGATTCGCCCGAGTCGCTTGGCGATGTCGAGATCGCCGCGCAGCCGAAGCTCGTCACTTCGGCGCTGGCGGGCCATTCGGCGCTGATCGTGGACGACGAAGAAAGTATTCGCGAGGTCGTGCAGGAAGGATTGCTATCGCGCGGAATGCGAGTCGAGGGCGCGGCCAGCTCGGAAGAGGCGCTAGCCCATCTAGCCGAGCGATCCTTCGAAATCGTGGTCTGCGATTTCAATCTGCCCGGTCTGAGCGGGACGCAGTTATTCGAGAAGTTGTGTTCCACGGCGGGCGCGCGCGTACCACGTTTCGTTTTTATGACCGGCGACATGCTCGATCCGGCGGCAGTGGCGGCGCTGGGGCAAAAGGGCGCATTCGTGTTGCAGAAACCGTTTCACGTGGCGGGCCTCGCGGCGCTGTTAACCGAATTGATTGAGGCGCAGCAAGCAGGTGCACGGAGCTGACCCGCCAGTTGCGCTTCCGGCCGATCTTTCGCTCTCCCGCTCGCGGCTAGCCGGTCCGGAATCTCTTAGAGTGTTTTTTTGAACACCGCAGCTACTTCGATTTTGGCGCGGCGCCCTGCGGAACGGCGCTGTATGGATCGACGGCAAAATCCCACACGTACAAGCTGTTCTGATCGCTCTGCATCACTTCCAGTAGCGCGTATTCGCCGGGGGACAGAGCCTGAGCGATGGTGTAGCGATACAGCCCGTTCGCGATATTCCAGCGTTCCAGCGGAATCGTGTTGCGCACAGCCTCTTTCTGATGGAACAATTCATCCAGATTTTCCACCTGTCGCTTGCTGCCCGTCACTTTCACGCGCACTAGATCCACGTCGGGCTCCGAGTCCTCGGTGGTACGCAGATAAAATTCAGGCTGCCCAACGTGCACTCGCAGTTTCGATCGCGTGCCCTGGATCGAAATATTGTGGCGCGAAGGCACGATGGGAATCGGGATGAGGACCTGTTTGAGAGCCTGTTTCTTGTCGAGACTACCTTGAATGTCCGCCGAATACATTTGCTCCACAGCCTTTCCGTCGAATGCGAAGAGGCCTTGGCCGGGCGGCAGAAAAATGCCGGGCGCGACCTGCACGCTGGCGTCAATGTCGAGCGGCTCGGCGTTGCGCTCGAGTTCCTGCTTGTGCGCCGATGCGACAAGGCCGGCGTCCCGCCTCGCTTCGACGGCGGCTTCCTTCTTGGTAGCATCCCAATCCACCAGGGCGGTGGGGATCTCTTCCCATTGGCGGCTGTCGATGCCGTAGTAGCGGACGCGGTCCCCCTCGATATGGTATTCGCGCACTAGTTGGAAGGTGCCGTCCTTCAGGATCAGCTTCTTGCCGCGGGGGATCGGAGTCTCGGATTGCCCAGCACCGGATGGCGCGGAGTTGGACGCAGCGCTCGGTGCGGGCGCCGAGGCCGATGCTGGCGGTGTAGCTTGCTGCGCGGCGCGGGCGGCGACGATTGCTCCAAGCGCGGCAAGCACTACGACTGCTACGGCGACGAAAGCGCTCCAGCCGACGGAGCGCCGCATGGCCTGCGCGATGTGAGATTGGCTCATTTGCGATTGCGCGATACTGCGACTACGAGGCCAGAATACCGCTGTGTGGCGCGAGCGGCAACTGCGAGGAATTGTGGAGTGGGTAGCGCGAAATGCCGAATGAAATAGCGCACGCGCGAGACATCCGGTGTTCAACCGCGAAACAGCGCGAAAGCGAGCAACCAGTTAGTGCTGGCAGCGGGTCTGCAAGACGGTGAGAATCATCAAGTCGGAGTGGCTGAAGAGCCACTTCTCGGCTTCGGCGCCGGCGGCTTCGGCGGCGCGAGCGATGCGGCCGAGATGCTTGTTGCGTGCAACGCCGCGGAGATGATCGAGGCAAATCCCTGTGATGCTGGAGACCTCATCCTCGGTGAAAAATTTCTGGCTGGACCGGATGCGAACCATTTTCACGACCTCCGCAGCTTTGATGTTGCGACCAGATTAAATGCTGCTTATTTTCCCTGCAATAGTCCGTCCGTTCTAGTGCGGCGCAATCGCTCGGCCCAGGTCTCATCCGCGAAGCCTCGTGAAGTCAATCATTTGGCGATAAACTGTGCAGCGCTTCGTGCGCTGTTCGCCTGGACTGGAGACGCGCGAAAATTGCTCCATTATGAAAATGCAGTGTGCAAAGGGAATGTTTCTTCTGTTTCAAGGATCTGTTTTTCAAGCATGAAATGCGGATTTTTCGTGCAGAAATGCCATCAAAGATGACGTTTTGCGGTGCAAAACAGCGCAAATGTGGCGCAAAACGCGCACAAATTGCGCGCAAATCGCGATCTTCGCGCCGGAAATTGACGTTTCGCGCTAGATTGACGCTCCTCCCGCGCGCTCGAATGCGTGGGCTAGTTGAAGGACGCGCCCTTCGGAGAAGTGCGGACCCAGGATTTGCATGCCGATGGGCAGCCGGGCGCTCGTCAGCCCGCAGGGCACGGAGATTCCGGGTATGCCCGCCAGCGATCCCGTAACGGTATATATATCAGCGAGATACATCTGAAGCGGGTCGGATGTCTTCTCGCCCAGCTTGAAAGCTGGGGTGGGGGCGGTTGGGGTGATGATGGCGTCAACCTTTTGGAACGCCTCGGCGAAATCGCGGGCGATCAGCGAACGGACTTTTTGCGCGCGCAGGTAGTAAGCGTCGTAGTAGCCGGCCGACAGAACATACGTGCCCAGCATGATTCGGCGCTTGACCTCCGCTCCAAATCCGCGCTCGCGGGTCCGGCGGTACATATCCATCAGCGTCCCGCCCGAGACTCTAAGTCCATAGCGCACACCATCGTAGCGCGCCAGGTTGGAGCTAGCTTCGGCCGTGGCGACGATGTAATAGGTGGCGATGGCGTAGGAGGTGTGGGGCATTTTCAGCGCCACGCGCACGCAGCCGAGCGATTCCAGCAGCTTGATTCCGGCTTCGATCTTGGCCTTCACTTCGGGCTCCAGCCCCGCGCCGAAATAGTCCTCCGGAACGCCGATGCGCAGGCCGGCCAGCGGCTTTTCGATGTCCTTCAAGTAGTCGGGCACCGGGACGTTGGCGGAAGTCGAGTCGTTCGGGTCGTGCCCGGCAATCACGGACATTACGATGGCCGCGTCCGCTGCGGTGGTGGCAAATGGGCCAATGCGGTCGAGCGAGGATGCGAAGGCGATCAGGCCGTATCTCGATACGCGGCCGTATGTGGGCATCATGCCCGGAATGCCGCAGCAGGCGCCCGGCTGGCGAATCGAGCCTCCCGTATCGGTTCCGAGCGATACGACCGCCAGCCCTGCGGCCACGGCAGCCGCCGATCCGCCGCTCGAACCGCCCGGAACGCGACCGAGGGCCACCGGGTTCTGTACGGGGCCGTATGCGGAATTCTCGTTGGAACTACCCATGGCGAATTCATCGCAGTTGGT
>JBAVQT010000161.1:0-2659 GCA_049694295.1 Candidatus Acidiferrales bacterium | reverse complement strand
GGGCGCCGCGAACCACCGGCGTGATTCCAAACTACCGCGCTCGGCCCGCCCCCGCCGAATTCCGGGTAGCGCCCCAGATCCAGCGACTTGATCGTCTGCAGCGCTAGCGTTTCGCTCTCCAGAATCTTGGTCTGCGTCTCCAAATAGCTTTCCGTGTCTTCGTAGGCGTCAAACGAGTTTGAATCTTGGAACGGTTGAATGGATTGCGACTCTTTGTCCACCTCCACGCGGGCCGCCGCTTCGTACACCGGTTTCATCTTGAATGACGCGATCGTCACGACCGTCACGATGGTCAACAAGAATGTCAGGATCAGCCACTGATGTTTGCGCAGGATGATCAGGTAGTCGAGAAGATGCGGCTCGCGGGGCGCCTGGTCCCACGGCAGCAGCGACGGCGCGGGGATCACCGTCAGCGCTTCAGAAGCCTTGCGATCGCGAATTGGCAAACGTGATGCGTCTTCCATGTGCGCTTTCCAGAGACTTTCCGCTCGGTGCGTGCCGGGCTTTCTGCCGGTTAGTTGCCGCTCCCCGCTCTGTAAATTACCAAGCCCGACGACACCGTTACCGCGGCTTCGGCGCCCTTCGCCAGCACCTTCAGCCCGAGACTGTCCGGGATGTATAGAATGTCGTTCGACTTCATCGCGACGTCTTCGGCTTTATGCTTTTCGACGTCCTTGATACGCACCGGAATCATGTCTCTCTGCCCGGTCACAGTGTTTGTTCGGAAGATCACCGCCGAGTCCGGTTTCGCGAATCCAGTTAAGCCGTGAGCCAGCGCCACCGCTTTCAGCACCGTAACCTGCTCGCCGTGGCCTTGCATCACGTAGCCTCCCGGCTGCGACACGCCTGCGCCCGCAACGTAAACGATGCCGGCGCGCGGCACGCTCACCACATCGCCGCCGAAGATTTGAATGTTGTAAGCGGGGTCACCCGAATCAAGCAGGTCCTGAATCCGGATCGTTATCGTCGACGTTTCAGCCGCCGATTGCTCGGCCGCCGGCGTGGCATCGCTCGGAGCAGGCGGACTCGACGGCGCTGCTGCCGCAGGACTCACTGATCGCGTGATCAATATCACGCTGCCGGCTTCATCGGCGATGCCGCCTGCGTCGGCAAGAATCTCTAGCAGCGTCGTGGGGCGGATTACCTGGTAGACCATCGGATGATTCACGGCCCCAATCACCGAAACCGGCTGGCTATTCTGCTCCCGGACCATGACGGATACATGCGGGTGCGTTACCAGTCCGTTATCCACAAGCAGTCGCTCGATGTTCGTTTCCAGTTGGAAAGTGGACAGACCTGCCGCCGGGATACTGCCGGGCACTAGTGGGAAGCTGATGTCCCCAGTGGCGCTAACCCGAACGTCGCGGGAAAGTTCCGGCACATCGAAGACGTCGATATGCAATACGTCGCCAGTCCCGATCGGCGTGTTGACCGGCCGGGAACGGGCCGCCGAAGCGAGCTGCTGGATTTTTTCGTTAGCCTGCTGCTGCGTTTCGACTTTTTCCTGGCCGTGCGCGGTCTGAACGCCCAGAATGAGCAGAACCGCTACTAGAAGCAAAGACCTTCGCACAAACCAGTCCGAAACGGCTCGAACTGTGCCGTACATTGAGAGAGATGACCCCGCCGACACTATCGCCTAGTTGCGTTACCGGTGTCAACCCACAGATCACTGTAGGCAAGGGACATAACGGCGGCAATCATTAGAAAACACTCATGATGGAGCTCTCGCCCCTTCTGCGCCCTCCAGCCCCTCCTCCGCCCTGACTCCCACCCTCTTTCGTAAAGATCGCCCCTCCGAGGGAAGCGGCGTCGAGACCGCTAGACTCGCCTGCAGCAGAAAGAGCATTTCGTTCGAGGGGATGTGCAGGTTGAAGTCGACGAAGCTGTGGACCAGTAGCCCGGCTATGGCCGTAATCGCCGCGGCATGAATCGCCCGGGAGAAATGCCCTTGCTCGGCCTCGAAGGCCCGAAGCGAATCGCGAAACAGGAGCCACAGAAAAATTGCGCCGCAAAGCCCTCCCAGCAGGCCCATATCGGCTAGGAGTTCGATGTAGTCGTTATGGGCGTGGTCGATCAGGCGGCCATCGTATGCGCTATCGTACGCTGGAAACACGGAGACCAGAGTTCCCAGCCCCGTGCCCGCCACCGGGTGAGCTAGAAAGACGCGTGCCGCGCCATGGAACATGCTGCCCCGGCGCGCCAGCGAGACGTCCTTGCTCAAGCCCGAGAACCGCTCCATCGCGCGTCCCGCTCCCAGCCACGCCACCAGCGCCAGTGCGGCCAGTGCCACGATGCCCACCGCCGCCATATGCGGCCGCTCGACGCCTCTGCGCCGCCGCGTCCGCGCCAGCAGCGCCAGCACGCCGATCTCCAGCGCAAAGCTGATGATGCCGCCCCGCGAGCCCGAAAGAATCAGCGCCCCCACCGGCACAATCGCCAGCAGGCCCGCCAGCGGAAACATGTCGCGCCGTAATCCGCGAAAAACCATCAGCGCCAGCGCCACCGGCAGGGTTAGCTCCACGAAGCCCGCGAAGTGGTTGCGGTTGACGTACGGCCCGAAAATATCGCCACCCTCAAACGGCCGTCGAATCCAATATATTTTCCCTTCAGACGTGAAATGTTGGATGATTCCCAGCAGGGAAGCCGCAAAACAGAGAAA
>JBAVQT010000160.1:0-8674 GCA_049694295.1 Candidatus Acidiferrales bacterium | reverse complement strand
CATAAAGGTAGCGCTGGCGCGCGGGGCCGGGAGGGATTTTGGCCGCGCGCCAGATGAGCAGCGGCGAGACGCTGGGCGAAATGGATCCGCGGCGACGAGTGCAGCGATACCGGCTGCTGCAACCGCAGCAACGCGGAGAAGGAGCGCGGCGAGGCCGATACATCCCACATTACTTTCCTAATTCTCCGAAGTTAGCCCCTCCTGTGGATTTGGCGTATTTTCAATTCCTTGCGGTGTTTACGATTTGCATCCATCCGCTTTCCCCTCCTGTCACGAAATAGCGCGTTCACCGTCATTCGCTGGTGATGGCCGCTCGAGCGCGGAGCGCAGTGAAGGTGCGAGCCTTATGCGGTGAAATTACCGGTGAAAGCGCAAGTCGCTGACGGCACAGTACTTAGAACGCTATTCCGCCGTGGCAGCTAGAGTGCTAGAATCCGCCCAAGTCTCCCCGACGGCAAAACATGAACAACAGTCTTACCTATCGCTTCGGTGCATTCGAGGTGGACGCTGACGCGCAGCAATTGCGGAAGCATGGAGCGAAGCTCAAACTTTACCGTCAATCGTTTCAGATTCTGCTGATGCTGCTCGAGCGGCCCGGCGAGGTGATCACGCGCGAGGAGATGCGCAAGAGAATCTGGCCGGAAGGGACATTCGTTGACTTTGAGCACGGACTGAATACGGCGATCAGGAATCTTCGGCGCGCACTGTCGGACTCAGCCGAGAATCCTTCGTTTATTGAGACCTTGCCGAGGGTCGGCTATCGGTTTTGCGGCCGCATCGAAAAGAAGTTTCCCGGGAGCGCTGCGGAGGGTACTCGCTTGCTATCCCCGGGGGCGCCGGATGCAAAGCTCCCCATGCAGGCAGCTGCCGATGGTGACGATTCACGCATCGGCCACCGGAAAATTTGGGGGCGCTGGCAGGTGCCCGTCGCAGCGGCAGTCCTGCTGGTGGCGGCCCTCGGGGTCTACACGCGGTGGCTAGGTCCCCATGCTCGATCCGACGCGCGAGACGGCCGGATTATGATCGTGGTTCTGCCGTTTCAAAATCTGACGGGCGATGCGGGACAGGATTACTTTGCGGACGGTTTCACGGAAGAGATGATCGCCAAGTTGGGCCCGCTGGATCCCGAACACCTGGAGGTAATTGCGCGCACCTCCGCGATGGCCTACAAGAATGCCAACCTGCCATTCAACGAGATTGGCCGCCGGCTAGGGGTGCAGTACGCGCTGGAAGGCGCAGTGCAGCGCGACGAGGACAATGTAAGAATCTCGACGCAGCTGATTCGTACGAAAGATCAGACGTGCCTGTGGTCGCACCAGTACGACCGCAAGCTTAGCGGCTCTTTGGCCGTGCAAGACGAGATCGCGCGAGAAATCGTGGACGAAATTCAGCTGACTTTTGGCGGCGACACTGCGCGCATCGCGGCACGTCCTCGAGTTGCCGCGTCCCCTGCTTCGGCCGAGACTTATGACCTTTACCTGCGGGGACGCTATTTCTGGAACAAGCGGACTGTAGAGGGTTTACGGCAGGCCGCAGACTATTTTCAACAGGCGATCGCCAAAGACCCGAATTACGCGCGCGCCTATGCCGGGTTGGCGGACACGTACGCCATGATGTGTGCCTGGAATCAGGTCCCTCCGAACGAATTCGTACCGAAAGCGCGTGCCGCGGCGCTCAGAGCCCTGCAAATCGACGACACGCTGGCGGAAGCTCACGCTTCTCTGGCGCTGATCGTGGAGAATTACGATTGGGATTGGCAAACCGCTGAAAAGGAATACCAGAGAGCGATCCGACTGGATCCAGGCTATGCCACCGCTCATCAATGGTACGCCGAGTATTTAACATGGGAAGGGCGTTTCGACGAGGCATCCAGCGAGAGCGAACAGGCGCGGCAACTAGATCCGCTTTCGCTGATCATCGCGGCGGACCGAGGCGCAATGCTCTATTATTCGCGGCAGTACGACCGGTCCATCGAGCAATTGCAAGGCGTGCGGGCGATGGATGCGAGTTTTCCGCGAGCCGGCTTTATCGTCTATCCGTACGTCAAGAATGGAATGTATGCCGAGGCGAGGACCGATGTGGAGGAGCAGCGGCGCATATTTGGCGACGGCGATTGGACTTTTTCGATGCGCGCATACGTCGAGGGAAGCGCCGGGCGCACCGAGCGGGCCCAGCGCACACTCGAGAGGTTACAGCGATTGAGCCGCCACGAACCGGTGGACCCACAAGTGTTCGTGTGGCCCTACATCGGCCTGGGCGATAAGCAGAAGGCGCTGGATTCCCTGCAACAGGCCTACTCCTCACACTCCAATATAATGACCAGTCTCAAGGTAGACCCGGTGTTCGACGGACTGCGCGACAAGCCGCAGTTTCAAGAATTGCTGCGCCGCGTGGGCCTGGCGCGATAACCGGAGATAGCCTGGGTAATCTGCCGCGAAACGGGTGAAGTTGCGCGCGGCGATGCGGAAGGATGCGCTACCCGCCACGCGCGATGCTAAGGTTTTCCGTCTGGGTTGCGAGGCAACGACGACAGCGCGAGCAGGGGCAGAAACTCTAAGAGGGTTTGGGTTGGAAGCCGTGGGTGGCTTTGGAGGGGTGGGCGGCGCGGTATTCGTCCAGCTCTAGTTCGCTGATGCGGTAGTGAGTTTTTTCGGGGTTGTTGGCGAAGGCGGCTAATTCGCGGCGAAGCTTGGCGGAACAGATGTCGGGCGCGTCCTGGAAACTGACGCGGCGAGATTTGAAGGCTTCGTTGACGATGACGATGGTGAAGGGGCGGGGCTCGAGAGAGCTCTGGCGAACCAGGAAACTGTATTCGCGAACGAGGGGCTTGGCCTCGAAACCGACGTATTGGACGATGACAGCGTCACTGGCGCGGGCAGGCGCCCTAGGGGCGAAGAATGGCACAGCGGAGGATTCGTCGGCGCCGATTGGGCGGCGCTTGAGATGGGATGGAGCAGCAGGCTGGGCCGGAATGCGGCTGGCGACTAATTTCTTATCGGGACTGAGACTCAGAAAGGCCTCCGGATAGTGCACAGCGCGTGATACGCCACATGCGATCATGGCAGATTGCGGCGTGTTTGTCGCCTTAATAATCGTAACCAGAAAATAAACAGTCATATTGAGGCGTTGCGGGGCTGCCGGAGGGCGTCAGTGGGGCTGGGAAGAACCTGCGAGCGGTGACGCGAGACGCGCGAAGACGGCGTGGACCACGCGATCGCAACGCGCGCCCATAAAAGGGAATGCATTTTTTGCGTTGGCGCCGACGCGGTCGAAAAGCCAGCTACGAAGCATGGCGCGACCGCGATGAAGGCGGACTTTGACGTTTTCCTCCGTAAGATCGAGCGCTGCAGCGGTCTCGATGGTGCTCATCTCCTCGACGTCTCGCAGGATGAGCACGGCGCGGTATTGCAGCGGAAGGCCGAGCAGGGCCGCTTCGAGAAGATCGCCGAGTTCGGCGGTAGATGCGGATTGCTCGGGGTCCAGCGAGGTCTCGACCATATTCATAGAAATCTCTCCGTCGGAATCGGCGCTATCGAACTGCTGAGTGCGGTCGCGCAAGCGAAGGCGAGCAAGGGCTTCGTGAACGGCGATGCGCGTCAACCAGGCGGAAAAGGGCGCACGCGCGGCAAATTGGTGAAGGTGCTGATAGGCGCGGACGTAAGCATCCTGCATTACGTCTTCGGCCGCGGCATCGTCGTGCAGGATTGCGCGCGCCACGCGGTAGAGGCGCTGATTGTAGCGGCGCATGATGATTTCGTAGAGGGCGGTGTCACCGGCCTTTACGCGTTCGACGATTTCTTCGTCGGTCCAACGCTCGGAGCGGGCCTTTTCGAGAGTTTCAGCGATTTCCATGGCTCTACCTATATAGAGCTGCGAAGTCTAAAAGGGTTACAAACCTGGAATGAGAGAGGTGCGAGCCGCGCGAGGGAGGTCCTGCGGCCGGGCGCGGAGCCATAAAACTCTCGTGAGGCTGGCACCGGCACTGAATTTCGGCAGCGCATCGTGAAGACCAGACAAATATTGTAACCAATCCGTCGCTCGGCGCTCCTCTGAGTAGGGAGCGAAAAAATGAGCGACTTCGATGCTCGACTCAACGCGGCATGGTGGGCGCTGAAGATCGGGCTTGGCGTGGGACCGATTATCACCGGCATCGACAAGTACTTCAACAAATTGACGGAGTGGGGAATGTACCTGAGCCCGCTGGCGACAAAGGTGGCGCCGGTGAGCGCGGCGACTTTCATGCATGTGGTGGGCGTGGTGGAAATTGTGGCGGGACTAATTGTGTTGAGCCGCTGGACGAAGATCGGGAGTTACATCGTGATGCTGTGGCTGCTGGGGATTGCAGTGAACCTGCTGACGACGGGAATGTTCTACGACCTGGCGATGCGCGACGTGGAAATTGCCATTGGCGCGTTTGCGCTGTCGCAACTGGCGACGGTGCGCGATCAAGCGACCGCCAAGTGAGAAACGAACGCGACATTTTGGAGGTTTGCAGTGGCTGAACAGAACGATCAAGAATAAAACTCAAGGAGACGACACGATGCGGAAATTCTTTTCGGTGCTGGTGCTATTGGGGCTCGGGGCGCTGCCGGCATTTGCAGCGATGCAGAGCTACAAGGACGTGGCGGTGGTGGACGTGAACTGCTCTTCGAAAGTGGCCAACAATCCGGACGTACACACGCGGGCTTGCGCATTGAAGTGCGCGGCGAGCGGTTTCGGGATCGTAACGAAGGACAAGCAGTTCCTGAAATTCGATGCGGATGGGAATGCCAAGATCGAGGAAGCTCTGAAAGCGTCCGACAAGAAGGATCACCTTCGGGTGGACGTGAGCGGAGATGTGCAGGGCGACACGCTGAAGGTAACGTCGATCAAACTACTGTAGTTGCGATTAACTCACCCGTCCTCCTGCGCCCAGAGGGTTTGCTTTCTCGGGGCGCAGGAGGAAAATGATCGGGCACGGTCCGGAAGACACTGCAGGCAGCGCCCTCCAAGTTCCGTTAATCACAACCCACAGAGAGAAAGACTCGCCGAAACTGGCGCGCGTAGCTTGCGGTTCAGCGGCGCGCTCGGCCAGGCGCTACGATCCAGTCGAAAGGTGTTCGGAAGACCGGTCGTCTTTTGACCGTGAAGAACGGCGAAGGCTCACGAATCCCAGAGTGACAAGCCCTAGGAAGAAAAGGGCAAGAGAACTGGGTTCGGGGACCACGGCCAGAGCGGCGGTTGAGGTCACAATTCGGTCACGACCGTCGTTCCGATGCCTCTCTCTTTCAATCCACCATGCGCCCAATGCGGCAGAATTGGCGGAAGCGTGCTGGTCGCCGAAGCCAGTGAAATTGGCAAGCTCAGGATCCGTGCCCAAACGCGAAGAAGAGGTGGCGTGCTGGCTACCGTTGAATCCGAGAAAATCCGTGGAAGCAATATTCGCACCGGGTCGGTCCGTTTGGGAGAGCGGGGAGGAGTCGAAAGCCCCGGAAGAAGCGGCATTGCGGAGCGTAAAGGCTCCAGTCGCTGCAAAGTCATCGGCCGATGACGCCGGGACTGCGCTAGATTTGGCGCGATTGCCGGTACTGAAAGCCGGCAATGCGTCTTGCTCGGCGGGCTCGGTAATTAGGGCACTGTTGCGGAAGACGTTCAATTCTGGACCCGAGGTAACCACATTAGCGACGATCATAGGGCGATCAAACTGATGTGCGGAGCCTAGATTCATATGATCAGCGGAGGCGAGCGGCGGAGTAAGTAGGATGGCGCCCCCCAGAAATAAGCCCGCGATTACCGTTATCTTCTTCATTTACTTCTCCTTATATCAACAGTGCCGCAAGGATCTCGTCGGCGGGATAGAGCGTTTCATTATGGTGCGCCAGTTAGTTAACGCCGAAGCACTGGCGGACGCAATCAGGTGAATCATTGAAAATGGCGTAGGGTATTCCGCCTAAGGCACGAAGCGGCAGGAAATTTCCCCCAAGAACGGACCTGAGAGAGTCCGTCGAGGAGAGCATGGTAGACGAGGCGAAGAAAAGCGTCTGTTCTATTATGAACAGGTCGAGTTTTCGCCTGGTGTTCGCGGATGAAATTCTGAAAGGGACTCCGCTCACTTGCATTCTGCAATCTATATTGATACCTTGCGGCATAAGGGATCGGTTCAACGCTTTGCCTGAAACACAAACTTTACTGCCGGCGCGGTTGAGTGTGAAAATGACGCGGCGAGTGATGCAGGGGCGAAGATCAGGGAGAATTAAATCATGAGCAAAGTGCGAGTGCTGGTGGGAACGCGCAAAGGCGCGTTTGTGATGACGGCGGACGGAAAGCGAGAGCGGTGGGACGTCAGCGGGCCGCATTTCGCGGGCTGGGAGATTTATCACATGAAAGGCTCGCCGGCCGATCCGAACCGGGTGTACGCGTCGCAATCGAGCGGATGGTTTGGGCAGATCATCCAGCGCTCGAACGACGGCGGGAAAACGTGGGAGCCGGTGGGGAACAAATTCGTGTACGAAGGCGTGGCTGGAACGCATCAGTGGTACGACGGGACACCGCATCCGTGGGAATTCAAGCGAGTGTGGCACCTGGAGCCGTCGTTGACCGATCCGGACGTGGCGTACGCCGGAGTGGAGGATGCCGCGCTATTCCGCACGAGCGACGGCGGGCAGACCTGGCAGGAACTGGCCGGACTGCGGAAGCACGGCTCGGGCGCGCACTGGCAGCCGGGCGCGGGAGGGATGTGCCTGCACACGATCATTCTGGATCCGAACGATGCGGCACGAATTTACATCGCCATCTCGGCTGCCGGCGCATTCCGAACCGACGACGGCGGCCTGACATGGCGGCCGATCAACTACGGATTGAGGTCAGCGCACATCCCCGACCCGAACGCCGAGGTGGGACACTGCGTGCATCATGTGGCGATGCATCCGTCGCGTCCGGGAGTGCTATTCATGCAGAAACATTGGGACGTGATGCGAAGCGACAATGCAGGCGAGAAATGGGAAGAAGTGAGCGGAAATTTGCCTAGCGATTTCGGATTTGCGATCGATATTCACGCGCACGAACCGGAAACGATCTACGTGGTACCGATCAAGAGCGATTCAGAACATTTTCCGCCGGAAGGGAAACTGCGAGTGTACCGCAGCAAAACCGGCGGAAACGAATGGGAGCCGCTGACGAAAGGGCTGCCGCAGAGCAACTGCTACGTGAATGTGCTGCGCGATGCGATGGCGGTGGACTCACTGGATTCGTGCGGCGTGTATTTTGGGACGACGGGCGGGCAGGTGTACGCGTCGGCGGATGCCGGCGAGAATTGGGCGCCGATCGTGCGCGATCTGCCGGCGGTGGTATCTGTCGAGGTGCAGACACTGCCATGATTCGAGTGGCCCTGCCGGCGCATCTGCGCACGCTAGCCGGCGTGAGCGGCGACGTGGAGATCGAGGTGGCGGGTAAGGCGACGCAGCGATCCGTGCTGGACGCGCTGGAAGCACGGTATCCGACGCTGCGAGGCACGATCCGCGATCAGGTGACGCAGGAGCGGCGGGCGTTTCTCCGGTTTTTCGCGTGCGAGGAGGATTTGTCGCATGAATCGCCTGACGCGCCATTACCCGAATCGATCGCCAGCGGGCGGGAGCCATTTTTCATTATCGGAGCAATTGCCGGCGGCTAGAGCAGAGTGCGAGCTCAAGAATTCGCGAACGGCTACAGAACGAAACAGCCAACGTAAAGAAGCGCTGAAGGCGTCAGGATTTTCCTGAGACGACCGCTACATCCCAATTCGTGCCTTCCCATTTGTTAACTTCGGTCCAAAGAAACGTGAAGGAAACCTTTCCTCCAACCGGCAGAGCGTTGGTCGGCAAGTGGACGTAGTGCAGGCCCAATCCAGAATCGGCGGTCTGCGCATCCGCGGATGTTTTCCAACCGTCGGCGCTCCAGTGCACTCTCGCGGGTGCCAGCAATTCGATTCGGAGACTGGGTCCCTGCACGAGGCGCGGTTCCATGTGATTGAAGCGCCATGTAGTGCAACACGAATTGGTTTTTTGGGTCTGATAGCGCTGCACGGTTTGCGGAGGAGTATCGAAAACCTTTCCGTCACGGAGCGAGCGCAGCAGTTTCACATACTCCGCGTGCGCCCACATCAGAGGCATGCCCGATCCCGAAGGATGGCCATTGAATAACTCCCGTTCAGGAATATCGGCCGCATCCCAGACCTGTTCAGGGATGAGTGCACCGGGACTGGTTTGCTTCGCAATTACGTCCAGCAGGCGTTTTGCTTCCGAAGGATTTCCAAGAGCTAGCTCGTAATGAGCCCGCTCACCCGCTAGAAGGGGCCAGCCTCGCCCGATTCCAGCACTTTCGAAAGGTCCGCCGTCAGAGGTTTCACCATAGCCGTCCATGGTGTAGCGATGCCAGACAGGTCCGGTGGAGACTTCCATCTTCAAGGTGGCGTCGATAACTTTGACCGTGTCCAAGATCCGGGGGTCGTTGGGAGCGCGCAGACCATAGCGCACCAAGGCCAGAGCGTCTGGGCTCACTACGGCGCTCGCCGGCAGTTCCAAGCCATCGCGATTCTTAATTTTTACCGAGACATTGGTTAGCGATCCGGTTTGCAGGACATCCGGCGGAGCGATTCGCACGTAATATCCCGCGACGCCGATTTTTTTGGCGAGATCAGTGCCGGTCACGTAGGTCCATC
>JBAVQT010000159.1:0-12384 GCA_049694295.1 Candidatus Acidiferrales bacterium | reverse complement strand
GACGGACGCCGCGGCGGGAGCCGCGGTCTTCGATGCAGGGGTAGCGGGAGCAGTGGTCGCAGGAGCCGCAGCTTTTGGCGCTTCTGGTTTGGCCACGGCAGGAGCGGCCGCAGGCGTAGTGGCTGGTGCGCCGGGCACCACGCCCGCCACGTCAATCACCGCGACCACCGTCTGGATCGGCACCGTCTGGCCTTCGGTGACTTTGATCTCCTTCAGCACGCCGGCCGCAGGCGACGGAATCTCCGCGTCCACCTTGTCGGTGGAAATTTCAAAGAGCGGCTCGTCGCGCTCGATCTTGTCGCCAGGCTTCTTCAGCCATTTGGTAATCGTGCCTTCAAAAATGCTCTCGCCCATCTGGGGCATGATGACGTCGGTTGCCATAATAATTTTTCTCCTGGGGAACGCAAACGATCAGGCCGCGCTCAGGCACTCCTCGTGCCACACGCCGGAGACGCCCTCCAACGTGTAAATCTCGTCGCCGCCGGTGAAGAACTCCACTTTCTTCACTTCGGCCACGCGCCCGGCGTATTCCAACTGCTCGGGCTCCAACTCGTTGTGGTACTGCCCTTCCTCGAGAAATTTTTCGAGGAAGGCCCGGTCCGCCACGCGCACCTGGGAGCCCACTTCGTACTCCGCCTTATTTACGCCTTTTGATTTTCCCATCGTCCCGGCCTGCTTTCCCGTGCGTTTAGTATTTTGCCAATTCCCGAGCGGCGACGACAACCTTTTCCGCGTTCGGCAGAAACCGTTCTTCCAGCGGGGGCGCGTACGGCACCGGCGTATCCAGCCCCGTCACCCGCGTGATTGGCCCGTCCAGGTCCTCGAAGGCGCCTTCGCAAACGATCGCGGCGATTTCTCCCGCGATCCCGCCGGTGCGCGTGTCCTCATGCACGACCAGCAGCTTGTTGGTCTTCTTCACCGACTTCAAGATCGCTTCCTTGTCCAGCGGCAGCAGCGTCCGCAAATCGATTACCTCGGCGTCGATCCCTTCCTTCTCAAGTTGCGCGGCCGCTTCCATCGCCGTATGGGCCATCGCCGCGTAGCTCAAAATCGTCAGATCCCGCCCTTCCCGCCGGATCGCCGCCTTGCCGATCTCCACCGTATAATCGTCGGCCGGAATTTCTTCCTTGATGCGCCGGTAGAGAAATTTGTGCTCGAAAAAAAGCACCGGGTTGTTGTCGCGGATCGCGGCCTTGAGCAATCCCTTGGCATCGTAGGGCGTCGAAGGATAGATGACTTTCAGCCCCGGAGTGTGCACGAAATACATTTCCGGGTTTGCGGAATGAAACGGCCCGCCGTGCACTCCTCCTCCCGATGGCCCGCGCAGCACCATGGGCACCGGCGCGCCCCACAAGTAATGCGATTTGGCGACGAAGTTAGTCACCTGATTGAAGCAGCAGGCGATGAAATCGATGAACTGCATCTCGGCCACTGGGCGCAGGCCCAGAAAACTCATCCCGCAGGCCGCGCCCACAATCCCCGTCTCCGCAATTGGCGCGTCCATCACGCGTTCGGGCCCGAATTTTTCCAGCAACCCTTCGGTCACCTTGAAAGCGCCGCCGTAGACGCCAATGTCTTCCCCGATAGCTACCACGGACGGGTCGCGCTGCATCTCTTCGAACAGCGCCTGCCGAATGGCTTCCAACATGGTGATCGCCGCCACGGTCAGCGCCTCCCCTGCTTGCCGGCGGACGCCTTCGGCGCTGGTTTGGACGCCGATTTCGCTGCTCTCTTGGACGCCTTAGCAGTCGCACCCGCTGCCGCGCCATTATGGTCATCGCTCGCCTTGGCCAGTTCTTCAAACGCGCCAAAGCTCGGCACCTCCCATGCGGCCTGCACGCTCGATTGCGGCGGCGTCACTTCTTTTTTCGGCCGCTTCCACTCCGCTTCGATCGCATGGCAGCCGTTGCAATAGACGCCCTGTTCGGCAGTCTCCGCCGGCGGCAGCGGCGATTCTTCCGCGAATGCCTGGTCCTGGTCGAGTAGCGCTTCGATCTTGGCGTCCAGCTCCGCTTTTTTCTTGGCGTCCCATAATTTGTTTTCGGTCAGATATTTTTCGTAGCGCGCGATGGGATCCCGCGCCTTCCAGTATGCGAACATTTCCGCCGGCACGTATTCGGCCGGATCGTGCTGCGCGTGACCCCGCATGCGCATGGTCTTCACTTCGATCATCCATGGTCCGCGCCCGGCGCGGCACTCCTCAACCGCCTCTTTCGCCGCCCGGTAGACGGCCACCACGTCGTTGCCGTCCACGATCGCGCTCGCGATTCCATAGCCCGCCGCGCGGTCCGCCAAATTTTTCACCGGCACCTGCCGCGACACCGGAGTCGAGTAAGCCCACTGATTATTTTCGACGATCAGCACAAACGGCGCCCGCTGCGCCGCGGCCAGCACCAGCCCCTCGTGAAACGCACCCGTCGAACTTCCGCCGTCGCCGATCCAGGTCATGGTCACGATTTTTTGGCCGAGATAGCGTCCGCCGATGGCCACGCCCGTCATCACCGGAATCAGATCGCCCAGCATCGAGATCGGCGACACGATGTGCCGGTGCTTCAAATCGCCGAAGTGGCTGGTTCCGTCTTTGCCTTTGGTCGGCGATGTGTATTTCGCCATGTGTTGCGTGAAAATATCGCGCGGAGGCACGCCCTTCACCAGCAGCGCGCCAATGTTGCGGATCATCGGCGCCAGCCAGTCGCGCTTCTCCAGCGCGAACGCCGTTCCGACAGATACGGCCTCCTGGCCCAGGCTCGAATACAATCCGCCCACAATTTTGTTCTGGCGGAAGAGCCGCACCATGCGCTCTTCGAGCTGGCGATTGAGCTGCATGAAATAATAAAGATCCAGGTGCTGCTCGCGCGTCAGCTCGCCGCTCATGCCGCAGTCCTTTTTTTGCCGTCCGCCACTGCGCCCACACCCGCCGTTTCCATCGCGGCGTGCTCGGAATCTGTTGTTTCCGCGCCGCCTTGCGAAACGCATGGCGACGCGGCATGATCGGCAATCCGTTCTTTCAGCTCGATCCGTGAAACGGTTACCATCCGCCTTTCGAACACACGGCCAAAATGTTCCACCAACCGCGCGCTTACTTCTTCGTTCCGGACCGCGCGACCCAGCGCCCGCTCGAGCGACGTCGCGCGTTTCCCGGTCAGTCCGCAGGGCACGATCAGATCGAAATACCGCAAGTCCGTCGACGCGTTGTACGCGAATCCGTGCGAGGTCACCCAGCGGCTCAGATGCACGCCCAGCGCAGCCAGCTTTTCTTCGTTCCGCGCCGCCGCCGCTTCCGCATTCGCAGCAGCCCGCGGATCGGCCGCCGCCTCGATCCAAATTCCATGGCCAGCCGCCGAACGCCGCGCCATCAGCCCGAAATCCGCCGTTGCACCGATCATTACTTCTTCGAGCCGCTCCACATACCAGCGCACATCGCGACGATGTTCGGTCAAATCCAAGATCGGATATCCGACCATTTGCCCCGGTCCGTGATACGTGATGTCTCCACCGCGATTGGTGGCGTGATACTCGACGTTCATCTGCGCCAGCAGCCGCTCGGACGCGCGCAAGTGCTCTCGCCGGCCGTTGCGCCCCAGAGTAATCACATGGGGATGCTCGCAGAGCAGCAGCACGTCCGGAATAGCTCCGGCCTTGCGAGCCTCGACCAACGCGCCCTGCAGCTCGGTCGCCGCCGCGTACGGCACGAGTCCCAGGCCTGCTACCCAGCAGATTTTCTCCGGTTGATTCACGCGTCTCTTCAGGTGTCCGCCAGCCCCGCCAAATCACGCCGCCAAATCGTCACGAAAAATTAATAGTTGATTGCCAATCCCCGCACTGCGTTGAACGCGTCGCCCATCGCTTCCCAGACCGTCGGGTGCGCGTGGATCGTTGCGGCCATGTCGTCGAGCGTGGCCTCCAGGCCCATCGCCGCCACCGGCTCCGCGATAATTTCCGTGGCCAGCGGCCCGATTGCATGCACGCCGAGGATTTCGCCATACTTCTCGTCGGCCACGACCTTGATGAAACCTTCGTGCATTCCCAGAATCGTCGCCTTGCTATTGCCCAGGAACGGGAATTTCCCCGTCTTCACTTGGTAGCCCGCATCGCGCGCCTGTTTTTCCGTGAGCCCGATCGAGCCGATCTGGGGCTCACAATACGTGGCCGCCGGGCAGCGCTTGCGGTCAAACGGCTGCACGGGCTTTCCCGCCATGCGCCCCACGGCGATGATACCCTCCATCGAAGCGGCATGCGCCAGTTGCGGCTGCCCCGCGACGATGTCGCCGATGGCATAGAGATGCGGCTCGGCCGTTTCCATCCACTCGTTGGTGAAAACGAAGCCGCGCTCGATTTTGGCCCTGGTCTTTTCCAGGCCGACATTCTCCGTCAGCGGACGACGCCCCACCGCGATCAGCACTTTTTCCGCGCTGAGGGTCTGCGATTTCCGGTCTTGTCCTTGAACGTGACCGTGGCGCCCTTCGCGTCCTTCTGTACCGATTCCACCTTCGCTTCCGTCTCGATGCGGATGCCTTTTTTCTTGAAAGCCTTCTCGAGTTCCGACGAAATCTCCTCGTCCTCCAGTGGCACCACCCGCGGGAGCGCTTCCAGAATCGTCACTTCGGTTCCAAACGTCCGAAAAATCGAAGCGAACTCCACGCCCACCGCGCCCGCGCCCACCACTACCAGCGACTTCGGAATTTCCGGCGAAAGCAAAATCTCGCGGTTGGTCAGCACCGTCTTGCCGTCGATCTCCACGCCGGGTAGAGTTCGCGCTTCGGAGCCTGTCGCCAGCAGAATGTTCGTCGTCTCCAGTTCGGTCGTCTTGCCGTCCTTCTCCACGCTTACGCGCCCCGGCCCGGCAATTTTCCCCCAGCCGGTGATCGATTCCACCTTGTGTTTCTTGAATAGCGCGCCAATCCCGCCAGCGTGTTTCTTGACGATCTTGTCCTTGCGCGCCAGGATCGTGCCCCAATTCACCTTCACGTCCTTCACTTCGAACCCGAATTCCGCAGCTCGCTTGAAATTGTCGTAAATATCCGCGTGGTGCAGGAACACCTTGGTGGGGATGCACCCCACGTGCAGGCAGGTGCCTCCGAGGAAGGGGTCTTTCTCGACCACGGCAACCTTCAGCCCCCATTGCGCGGCGCGAATCGCAGCCACGTAACCGCCCGGCCCACTTCCGATTACCACCACATCGTATTTAGCCAACCGTTCCTCCCGTGCCAGTAGCCACCCGCGGCCAGCGCGCCGCCGAATCAATTGGATGCGCCACCAAGCCTCTCAGACGCCGGCTCGAGCAGGTGCGCAAACTGGAGATTTTAGCAGCCGCCTCCGCCCACTGCAACAGATGCCTCCTCCCAATGTCCTCGAACCGTTCGATCGAATTTGCGCGCCCTCAAGAAAACATTAGCGGTAGCCGCAATTGCCTTGGCTGCGTCAAAGAATCGTTATATGTTTTCGAAACTTTTCGGGCTGGTGGCCCGTATCCTGACGCCAGAGGCGCACCCATGACATCCAATTCCAATCTGCCCGGTCCAGATTCGCCCGCCCCCAGTCCCGCGCCGTCGGCCGACGCTAAAGCGGCAGCCGCGATCACCAAGGTTTTCCTCGGTCCCAACGGTATTCGCGCCGGTTGGCGTCTTCTGATTTTCCTGGCGCTCTTTGCAATTATTGGTTTCGGCCTGAGCCGAGTCATTAGACATATTCCTGCTATGCACGCGATGCTACGCCAGGCACAAGCGACTCAAGTGCTGGCGCCGGTTCCGCAGACTATTGGAGAAGGGCTCAACGTGGTGGTTCTCCTAATCTGCGCCTTCATCATGACCAAGATCGAAAAGCGCTCCTTCGCCGACTACGGCTTGCCCGCACGCGGCGCATTTGGAAAGAAATTCTGGCTGGGCATTCCCTACGGATTCGCCATGCTGTCGCTCTTGCTGGCCCTCATCGCGGCCGGCCACGGACTTTCGCTCGATGGGTTGGCGCTCCATGGCGCCACAGCCGTGAAGTACGGCGTAGTTTGGGCCATTGGATTCGTGCTCGTCGGCGTATTTGAGGAATTCTCTTTTCGCGGCTACATGCAGGCGACTCTGACTACCGGCATGGGCTTTTGGCCTGCCGCCATTTTGCTCGGAATCCTTTTTGGCGCGGTCCACTTGGGGAATTCGGGTGAAGCCGTTTGGGGCGCGGTAATGGCCGGATCATTCGGCGTGCTCGCGGCATTCTCCTTATTCCGCACTGGCACCATTTGGTTTGCGATCGGTATGCACGCCGCATGGGACTGGGCCGAAACGTACTTTTACGGCGTGCCGGACAGCGGCTTGATCGCGCAAGGCCATCTCTTCAATTCCAGCTCTCACGGCGCTAGATGGCTCACCGGCGGGACGGTAGGACCGGAGGGCAGCTGTATCGCTTTGGGCGTCCTGGTGCTCGCTGCGATCGGCATTCATTTTCTATTTCCCGCGCGGCAGATTGCTTCGCGGCAATAACCGCAAGCGGTGCGCCATCCAGGCAACGTCGCAGGCCACCGGGTCGCGCGAATCTTTTGGAGCCGACCTACATCTAAGACTACCTGCCTCACGGAACGAATAGTCACTGATTTGACAACGCGAGGCGCTGTCGCTAGACTTGCAGGATTTGAGTGAGGCTTTTGGCCTCACCTTGGGACCAAACCATGGACAAGAAACGGTTGGATTACTACAAGAAGAAACTCGCTACCCGCCGCGAGGAGCTCGCGCGCGGCATCGCCCGCACCGAACAAGAGGGCCGCGAGGCCGACGACGACCCCACCGTCGATCTCGCCGACAAGGCCGCCAATTCCTATACCAAAGAGTTTCTCTTCGGCCAAACTCACAACGACCGCTCGCTCCTGCAGCTGGTGGACGACGCGCTCACGCGCATCAAAGACAACTCCTTCGGCGAATGCATCTCCTGCCATCAGGAGCTGCAGACCAAGCGCCTGGAAGCCGTGCCTTGGACCCGCTACTGCATCACCTGCCAGGAAAAGAAAGAGCAAGGAATCCTGTAATTTCGCCACCCGCGGCCTGCCAGCGCCGGCCGCGGGTACGCGTTAGCGAAAAAATCCCAGCGGGCCCGCCACACGGCATTGCTTCCGCCCCATTCATGCCCTCTGCGCCCCTCTCTATTGAGCCTGGCATCACCGTAGTCTTACGGATTTCATTTCCCGCTCGTTTTCGATAGGGTCACGCTGTCCCCCGTAGGATCGCAACCTCTCGTGATCCTGAAAACCGCTCTCGACGCCATCGCGTCCATCCTGCTGCCGGCACCCTGCCGCATCTGCGGCCTGCCGCTGGCCACCGTTTCGCGCCTTCCCATCTGCCAGCCGTGCCTCGCTTCCTTTGTCCCCATCCCCGCACCCATTTGCGAGTGCTGCGGCCGACCACTGCCGGCCGCGGCAATATCCGCCGCCATAGGGCCGCTCTGTCGCCTTTGCCGCGCCCAATTCTTCGCTTTCACTCGCGCCCGCAGCTTCGCCCTCTACGACGAAGCTCTCGTGCAAGCCATCCTGCTGCTCAAGTACGAGCAGGTGGCACGCCTGGGGGATTGGTTTGCCGCGCGCCTCGCCGAGGTCGTCGCGCGCAACGGCAAAGTCCTGGCCGCCGACGTCGTCGTCCCTGTGCCGCTGCACGCCGACCGCTTCCGCGAGCGCGGCTACAATCAGGCCGAATTGATTGCCCGACCTTTGGCCCACCGTCTCCGCATCAAGCTCGGGCCCTATCTTCTCGTCCGTAATGTGCCTCGACCGCCCAAACTTCACCTCTCCCGCGCCGAGCGCTGGAAGTCCGTCCGTGGCGCCTACGCCATCCGCCAGGGCGTCCGGGTTGACAACCTCCGCGTTCTGCTGGTAGATGATGTAATGACGTCTGGCGCGACCCTGGACGCCTGCGCGCGCGCTTTGAAACTCGCGGGCGCAGCCGAAGTCCTGGGTCTAACCGTCGGGCGCGCTGTCTCCGGCTGGCCCGCTGCTCCCCTCCCGCCTCGGCGGGATCAAGTTTCAGGCGAGGGAATCCGACAGGGTGCCGATAGCATCCTTACTACGTAGGAGAAGAGTCGGAACGCAGCGCAATCGTCGGGCATCGCAAAGGCGGCCCTCATGAACCATAGGCTAAAGAACGGATTGCGCCCCCGCCCGAAGATCGGGTTCGGAGGATCTGCGCCGGAGCCTGGTTCGGCCAAGTCTCGCGGGGCTCAGCCCGTGGCTGCGGCCCCTCCCATCGCTTCCGCAGCCAGCCGCCCTTCCGTGATGCAGGCTCCCGTCCTGGTTCTCAACGCAACTTTTGAGCCAATTAACGTCACGGCGGTCCGTCGCGCGCTGGTCTTGCTGCTGAAGGGCGTGGCCCAAGCCGAAGAGACCAATCATGCCGAGGTGCACTCCACCAAGAAGGCCGTGCAGGTGCCTTCCGTAATCCGCCTGCTCAGCTATCGGCACATTCCGCAGCAGAGCCGCGCGCTTTCGCGCAAGAATATTTTGCTTCGCGACCGCAACACATGCCAATTTTGCGGCCGCGCTTTTCCCACTTCCGAGTTGACGCTCGATCACGTGATGCCGCGTTCGCGCGGCGGCCGCTCGTCGTGGGAGAATCTGGTGGCCTGCTGCTACGCCTGCAACAATCGCAAAGGCGATCGCACGCCTGAAGAGGCGGGCATCAAGCTCCAGCGCCGCCCACGCCCTTTCACCCTGCACACTTCGCGCCAGCTCATGCGCCTCATCGGCCATCGCGACGAGAAATGGCGCAAGTACCTTTTCTACTAGCTTCGCGGGCTACGCGCGGCGGCCGATATTTTCCGAATTCGCTTCCTTAAGATAATCTGTCTCGCCGGCTAACCATTTTCTCTCGCCGTCCATCCAATTTTGTAAATCAACGCAAGGACACACCCCGGGAAGTGGCCCTGGTTCGACCCAGACCGCTTCCCTTCCCTTTTTCGCCCCTCTGCGATCCGATCCGCCACGCAAAAAACTCGCGCTGCCCGGCCCTAAGACCACAGTGCGAACTAGCGTTGTTGCCGGAAAACGACTTTAATTCCGCGTCGCCAATTTTCGTTGAGCCCGATCCGCGTCACCTGAATTTCCGGCGCGAGATACTTCAAAATCGTCTCCGTGGCCGAATGAAATCGCAGGCCCGGGGCCACCATCCACAGCAGGGGCGGTCTTTCGTCCAGCACCACGCCCGAAAAATATCCGTACCGCTCGAAATCGCGCTCACGCTGGTGCCGGCGGACGCGCAGCCAGTAATCCACCGCTTGCAGCGGCAGCTGAATATCCTCGGAAGCCTTCAGCTCCATAACCACCAGACGGCCTCGCCGCGTCACACCGAGTAAGTCCAGCACTCCGCGATCGCCCGCGCGCAGCGCCGGCACCTGCGAATAGAGATGCTGCGGATCGAGCGCCGCTTCCAGCCGCGTGGGATCTTCCAGCACCAGCGTTTCCAGCCATCGCTCCGGCGCCGCGCGATAGAGCGAGTGGCTGGTTTCCTCGGCCAGCGCGCTGCGATGCAAATCCAGTTCGCGAACCAGTCTGCCGAATTTGTTTTCCGTCGCTGCGGTCAGCCGCTCGTCCGCTTCACCCAATCCAAAGAATAATTCTCCGCCGGTCCATCGCGCGAACTGCAATCCGCGAAAACACAACGCCACTTCGTTGGGCTCCGGCGCCACGCGCGGCGCAATCGCCTCGGCAATTCCCGCATCTCCTCCGGCCGCCGCGCGAATCCGCGTCACACCGTCCTGAGCGCGAGCTAGCGTCGATTCCACTTCTCCCCGCGACACCAGCCAGCTTTCCAGATTTCCCGCGTCGGCCGCGTCCATTCGCTGCATCTGTCCGTCCACGTCGCGAAATTCGTAGACCTCCGTTTTCGCGGCCGGCGAAAGTCCTAACGTTCGCTCGCGCAGCGCCCGGCTCTTGCCCTCGGGAACAAAAAATCGCAGTCCCTCGACGGCCCGCCGCTCGGCGTGGTCTCTCGTCCAGCTCAGCCACAAAATTCCGAACGCCAGCATGCCCTCAACCGCCGCCGTATTTTCCGCCGATGACACGCCCATCACCGCCCAGGTGCGCGCGCCTTCGCTCATGCGTCCGCGGACGTAGAGTCCGGAAAACGAATGTTCCAGATCGGGCGCGGATGTCAGCCCTTCGATGGTTGCATCGGGAAATTGCTCGGTGAGTATTCTGCGAAATCGCGAGCGAAACTGCTCGCGGGTGATGCGCGCCGCGGCGCGTGGAGTGTCCGCGCGCAAAAATTCGAGCCGGCCGGGCTTGGCGCGCCCAAAGCGCTGCACTTCCAGAATGATGCGCTCGGCCGTCTGCTCCTTAACTCGCAGCACGCGGCGCGTCAGGTTGCGCTTGTCAGACCATAAATGCACCAGCGGCTGCTGCGCCTCGCGCCGCAACTCGCACTGCAATTCCGCAAGCTCGGCCAGCCACTCGCCGTCCTCGCGGACCTCCGCGCTACCCGACGACGCCATCTCCATCAGCGCATGCTCGAGCTCGGCCCAATCATCCACGGCCACACCGCCCAGCGTTTAGATACAGTCCGATCGACCGTCACGACGTTCCAGAAAACGCAGCCAAGAAATCTCCGCGAGCTCCGCCGACGGTGACTCCGGCTCTATTGCAGAACCAGGCCGGTGACGCGAATCGCGGGATACTGATGATCCCAGGTGTCCGGCAGGCTGCGGTCGAGCGTCACTTGAAAATCGGTCGGCTGTCCCGCAGGCAGGGGGCCCGTCTGCGCGGTGATCAACGGCTCCTCGTCACGCAGGATAACCTGCTTGAAGGGATCATGAAATTCGACCGTAATTTCGAGGCCAGTAACCGCACGCGTGCCATCATTCGCCAGAGTTCCGGCAACGTAAGTAAACTGTTGATTGAGAAAATTGTTGGCGTGCGCCAGATGAATATTCGTGATGTGAATTCGCTCCGCGTACGCCTGCTCCGCCGGTCCAAACGGCAATTTCTGCGCCACCACCGCGGATTGCTGCTTGTTCGCGCCGTGCGAAGAAACGAGCACGACAATTCCGATGATCAGCCCGACCACCAGCACTCCCGCCAGCAGCGCCGGTACCTGCCGGCTTTTTTCTTCTCCCGAGACAGATTCCTGAAATCCCATCGCTATCCCTTGGCCCTTTGCCTGGAGCGTTCCGGTTCGCGCCTAACGCCCGAACGCCAGGCGCAGAATCAGCGGCTCCGGCAAACCCGCGGCTGCCATCCGTTTCTGCACCGCCTCAATGTCGTAGGCCACGCGCCAGAATTCCACGGATTTTTCCGGCAAATTTGCAATCGCAAACGCCGCTCGCGTGTTTCCGTCGCGCGGCTGGCCGATCGACCCGGGATTCAGCAGATACGTGGTGCCGTCTTCAATTGCCAGCGGCGCAAACGGACTATCGCCTACCGGCTTGAAATGCAGAACGCCTACTTTTTCGTCGCGCATTGTGAATCCGCCCTGCAGGTGGGTGTGGCCGAAAAAAGTCACCGGCGACTGCGCGTCCAGCAGTCCATCCAGAGCCTGCGCCGGCGCGAAGACATACTCATCTTCATCGTGATATGCACCGTGCACGATCGAGAAACCATCGACGCTCACCGGGCCAACTGGCAATTTCTCCAGCCACTCGCGATTTTCCGGCCGCAACTGTTCGCGCGTCCACAAAGCCACGTTGCGCGCCACCGGATTGAAATCGTCCGCGTTCGCCAGGCCGCTTCCCGCTTTGTCATGGTTGCCGCGGATCGTCAGCGCGCCGATCTCCCGCACGCGGTCCGCTACTTCGTTAGGATCGGGGCCGTAGCCGACCACATCGCCGAGGCAAACACATTTGTCCCAGCGCCCCTTGGATGCTGCCAGCGCCGCATCAAGCGCCGTCAGGTTCGCATGGATGTCGCTCAGAATCAGATGACGCATTCAAATCCCCTGTCAGCAGGAAGCGAATTATAGACGAACCGGCCCTCGGTTGCACGAAATCGACCGACCCCCCGCGCCACCTGCGGGCTATCCTCAGCGAATCAGCATGCAGTCACCGTAGCTATAGAACCGATACCCCGTCTCCACCGCATGTTGGTACGCCACCAGCACTCGCTCTCGCCCCGCAAACGCCGCAACCATGGCCAGCAAACTCGATTGCGGCAGATGGAAATTCGTAAGCAGTTGGTTCACGATCGAGAATGATTTGCCCGGATACAAAAAAATCTCCGCCTCGAATCGCCCCGCCGAAATCTCTCCATCGCCGGTTTCTTTACCTTTATTGGCCGCATCCTCCAGCGCTCGCACCACTGTGGTGCCAGCGGCCAGTATCGGCCGCTTCTCCCGCCGCGCCCTCGCGATCGCCCCGGCCGCTTCCGAGGAAATTTCGTAAGTCTCTTTGTGAATCTGGTGATCCTCGATCCGCTCGGTCCTTACC
>JBAVQT010000158.1:0-6057 GCA_049694295.1 Candidatus Acidiferrales bacterium | reverse complement strand
GTCCATCAGCATGTGCGAGTACGACAAACTTGTGGTGGTCCGCTTCGTCTGATACGCCAGGCTTGAATTCATCGTCCATGAGACGCGCGTCGCGCTCGGAAATCCCTGAGCTGAGAGGAGCGCTACGTCCGGGCCAATCGCAATCTGGAACCTTAGCCGCTCTGCCACGCGCCGTCCCCATGAAAATTGAAAAATGTTGTCTTTGATGGAGTCGCCGGAACCACCCGAGCCAAGCACGTTGAGGCGATACAGTCCGCCGATGGTGTCCCGCTGTGACAATTGATAGTTATACCCCGCCTGGATTGTCGCGCTGGTGGTGTCGATTAGGTCCGGGCCATAGTAGTGGGCCAGAAAATATCCGCCCGCAATCGTGAACGATGACCGTGGGCTCATTTGATAATCCACTTCGGCCGCCGCCGAGTTTTCCAGAGTCGGCGTCCGGGCAGTTAGAAGAGTTTGGCTAGAAGGCTGAAATGCCATCTGCAGGTTGATTCCTGCGAACCCGAGGCCATAAGGATCGAAGCCCGGCCCGGAAAAAATCGGATCGGACAGATACGACGTTTGGTCGGCGAACGATCCGCTCCAGCGCGCCGTTGTCCACTTGTCGGCCAGCCCGAAAAGTTGGACCGTCGAGTTGCCGATGGCTTGATTCGTGGTAAACGATTCGCCGCCCAGGTATTGCAGCTTCAGCTCGTTGGCCCTCCCGATCTTTTCGAGCGTTACGCCGCCCAGCAGCGATTCTGTGTTGATCACGGCGCTGCCGGCGCTCCCGCTCGGCAAATATTCCCCGTTCGTGTTAATCGTATCGAAAATACTCGCCTGGAACTGCACGTAGCTGCGATCCGCCGGCAGATCGAAGCCCGGCCTCATCGTGCCGGATAGCGAAGGCGTCATGTCGGGCGTAATTACTGCTGGTATCGTGTTTGCGTCGCCGTTGTCGTTAGTGTTGCTGGGATTCGTAATCGGCTGATCCGGCTGCGTTGGCTGCGTCGTTTGTCCGTTATTTCCGGAGTTGCCGTTCTGGTCCTGGCCGCCATTCTGGTTGGGCTCCTGCGCCCGCGCTGCGCCTGCGTGCAGCGCCGCCAGCATCACTCCAGTCCCCAGAATTGTGAAGAGCTTTCGCATCTTTCCCTTCATATCTCGTGTCCCGTCGTTACGGAACGACGATCTGATCGCCAGCCTGCAGCACCAGGTTTTCCTCGGGCTTCTTTCCGTTCACCACATCTTTGTAGTTGAAATAGGACTTGGTCTGCGTCGAGCCGGACGTGCGCAGTAAGAATATCTTCTTGCCGTTCGCAAATTGGGCCAGGCCGCCCGCCGTGGAAAGCGCCTGCAGCATCGTCATTCCCGGAACCAGCGGATACGCACCGGGCCGCGCCACTTGCCCGATCACATACACTCGCTGGCTGTTGATCTGCGTCACGGTCACGGTTACTTGCGGCGAGTCCATGTACTTCTTCAACTTCTCGGTGAGCGCCTGGGAAAGCTGCATTGGCGTCAGGCCCGCGGCCTGCACGTCATTGAGCAGGGGCAGCGAAATCTTTCCGTCCGGCCGAACCGGCACGCTACGCGTCACGCTCGGTTCTTTCCAGACGTTGATGTCCAGCACGTCCTGCGGTCCGATCAAGTAGCTCTCGTCGCTAGTCGCGGATTTCGAAGCGCTCTGCGTGCTTGTCGCTTCCTGAGCCGCCGCTGGAATCGCCAGCGCGATGAGCAGCGCAACTGCTGCGATAAATCCCAAATCCTTCCGCATGATTTTTTTCTCCCGCCTCAAGAGTTCGCTTCCGTATCAGGGACGCCGATTTGCTTCAGCTTGTACAGCAGCGACTTGTAACTGATCTGCAGTTCCTGCGCCGCACGCTTGCGATTCCACCGCGTCCGCGCCAACGTGTCCAAAATCATTCCGCGCTCCGCCTCGCGCGAAGCCGCTCGCGCCGCCGCCTTCAGCGAATTCGCTCGCGCGTCCGCTGGCGCCGCCGAGATAGGTTCCACGCGCGAAGTCGTCAACTCGGTAAGCGCCAGTTGTTCGTCGCCCAGCGCCACGATTTTCTTCACCGCGTGCTCCAGTTCGCGAATATTTCCCGGCCACGCGTAATCCAGAAACATGCGCAGCGATCGCGGCGTTAGCGTCGGCCGCGTCTTCCCGAATTCCGCCGCGTGTTTGGTTAGAAAAAATTCGACCAGCAGCGGGATATCTTCTTTCCTTTCCCGCAGCGGCGGCAGGCGAAGGCACACTCCGTTAATCCGGTAATATAATTCGCTGCGAAACCGTCCCGCTCGCATTTCTTCATCCAGATTGCGCGTCGTCGTTGAGATCACCCTCGAGGCCAGCATGCCGCGTCGCCCCGCCGCCTCTCCATCGGGCAAGGCGTATAGCAATATTCGCTGGCATCCCGCATCCAATTCGCTGACCTCATTCAGGAGAATGGTCCCTGCTTCGACCGCTCTTACTTCTCCGTTTCTATTTGGTGAAATTCCTAGTTCGCCCGAAATCGTCGTCACGCTGGCCGTGGCGCAGTCCAGTTTTCGCAGTTCGTCTTTCCGCTTCGATAATCGGTGAATCCGTTGCGCCAGCACTTCTTTTCCAGTGCCGCTCTCGCCCACCAGCAATATGGGTATGCTCGTCCCGGCCAACTCCCTCGCGACCGTCTCCACCGTCTGCATGGCTGGGCTCATCCCATCCACATAGTTCCACGTCTCAAGAGCGATCACCGTACCGGTCACTGGGCTGCTCATTGGGTCATAAACCTCGCGCCTTCCAGTCGCGGTGTAGCGCTCGGTGAAGTCTTGGTTTGGGCTGGGCCAAGAATGCCCAAAGCTAGACCTTCGCCTACCACTCAGAACTGCAAGGCGGTTGCCAGGAGGCGTCGCCGCTCTCCCGAGCATTTGAATGCGTATAAATTACCTGTTTCTAATCACTTAGAAGAATTTAGGGCCTCGTAAGCTGCAAATCATCGAAATTGGAAATCCCTACCGCCTTCCACATCTGGGCAAACTCTTTTCCCTTTGTGCCCTTTCTCTGGCATTTGCGAGAAAAAGGCTTCAGCGATTTCTGTTTCGTAACCCATTTAGATTCAGTATCGTAACGTTCGCCCAGCTGGCGCGGACTGAACTCCATGTTACTATAACTTTATTTTTATCATATATTTATGGATTATTAGCATCTAGCGGGCCCGCTCATTCCCACACTGGCGGTCATTTTGGCAGGGCGATTGCCACCGTGTAAACGTTACGATAGTTCTTCGTAAACTAGGCGGATCATGAACGGTTCGACCACGGGCGTAATGCCGCCCCCGATCACGATGTCTCGCCCGGCCTTGACCTGGTGGGTCCAGATCTCTGCCCTGACCTTCGGTGTGGCGTTCCTGTATTTCACTATCCTCCCTAGACTTTTCTATCAGTGGATGCATGATCCCAACTACTCGCACGGCGTGATCGTCCCGTTCTTCGTCGCCTGGGTAGTTTGGCGAGATCGCCATCGGTTGGCCGCGATCGAATCCAAGCCAAGTTGGTGGGGTCTACCTGTGATTCTCGCCTCGCTTGGAATCCTGGTTCTCGGGGTGCTTGGCGCGGAGAACTTTCTCTCCCGCACGTCTTTGCTATTCCTGCTCGGCGGCATGATCATCCAATTTCGCGGCTGGCGTTATTTTCGCGCCCTGCTCTTTCCGTGGTCTGTGCTGTTTCTCGCTATTCCCGTGCCCACGCTGGTATTCAACAAGATCGCCTTCCCGCTGCAATTTTTTGCTTCTCGGCTGGCCAGCGGCCTCCTCGGAATTTTCGGGGTGCCCGTACTGCGCGAGGGCAACGTCATTATGTTGCCTTCCATAACGCTCGATGTAGTCGAAGCCTGCAGCGGGCTTCGTTCGCTGGTCTCGCTCATTACCCTCGCCGTGTTTTACGGATATCTCTTCGAGCGACGAACCGCGATTCGCGTAGTCCTCGTCCTCTCTGCCATTCCCATTGCCGTCTGCGCGAACGGTTTCCGAATCATGGGCAGTGGCTTGCTCGGCGAATATTGGAGTCCCGACAAAGCCGAAGGCTTCTTCCATGCCTTCTCCGGCTGGCTGATTTTCGTCATCTCTCTTTTCCTGTTGATCGGGTTTCACTCTTCGCTGCGCGGCGCCATCCACTGGTTTGAACGGAGGACTGCAGCATGAGGCAACTCTCCTCATGGCAGCGCTTTCTGCCCGTTTTAATTCTTCTGATCGTCACCGCTGGCGCTCTCCAGGCTCGCAGTCGAGTCGAGGTCCTGCCGCCTCACGAGAGTCTTGACGCCTTCCCGATGGACCTCGGTTCCTGGCACGGCATTTCTCGCCCGCTCAGCCAGGATGAACTGGATACCCTTGGTCCCGGCGAATTTCTGCTCCGCGATTACCAGCGGACCGCGGAGCCGTCTGTGAATCTTTTCATCGCGTTCTTTCCGTCGCAGCGCACTGGTGACACGATTCACTCGCCGCAAAATTGCCTGCCCGGCGCGGGGTGGACGCCCGTCGAGAAATCTCACTTGGCACTCACCGCCGACGATGGTTCGGTCATCTCCGTCAACCGGTATCTCATCGCCAAGGGCCTGGATCGGCAGTTGGTGTTTTACTGGTATCTTTCCAACGGCCGCGTCACGCCCAGCGAGTATTGGGCCAAAATCTATCTTGTTGATGACGCCATTCGGCTCAATCGCACCGACGGTGCGATGATCCGCGTGGTAACTCCCATCGCGGGGTCGGGCAGCGAAGCGGAATCCCGGGCGCAAGACCGCGCGTTGGCTTTCACCCGCAGAGTCGTTCCGATGTTGGATACTTATATACCCCGCTGAAGCAGGCGGAATTCGCCAACGCCGTGCCTGTTTTCTAGCGACGTGTCGAGAGGCAGGCCGCAGTTTCAGTCGTAGACTTTTTTTGAAATTCAAATCGTACGCGGGATGGTAAGAATGAATTCTTCAAAGGTGCGTCGCTTAGGGTATCTCCTCCTGATCATTTGTTGTCTGGCCGGATGCAATCGCAGTCCCGAGGCGCGCAAGGCTCGCTTTATGAAGAGCGCCGATGGCTATTTCGCGCAAAACAGGTTTCGCGAAGCAGCCATCCAATATCAGAACGTTCTCCAGATCGATCCGCACAGCGCTCCGGCACACTACCAACTCGCGCAGTGCTACATGAAGGTTGCCGACTGGCCGCGCGCCTTCCAGGAGCTTTCGCGGACCGCCGAACTCGACCCGCAGAATTTCCAGGCCCAGCTCGATCTTGGCAAGATTCTTCTCTCCGCCGGCCAACTTCCCAACGCTCTGGACCGCGCGAACACCGTGATCAAAGCCGATCCCCAGAATTTCCGCGCCGTCATCCTTCTTTCCGAAATCAATATGGCCGAGGGCGACACCGAAAAAGCTTTAAGCAATGCGCAAAAGGCCGCCACCATGGCTCCCGGCGAATCCCAGGCACTTTTGAATCTCGCCCAGATCCAGGATCGCTCCGGCGCGCACGAGTCTGCCCTCGAAAATTATCAGAAGGCGATTTCACTCGATCCTAAATCCGTTCAAGCGGTTCTAGCCTTCGCTAATTTCTACGTCCGCCAAAAAGATACGACCGACGCCGAAAAGCAATTCCGCGCCGCCATTGCGCTCGAGCCCCAGAATCCGCTGCCCCGCGCCTCCCTCGCCGGACTCTACGTCAGCGAAGGTCGCAAGGATCTCGCAGAGCAGACCATGGTTCAGGCCAAATCCGATTTGGCTAATAATCCCGCTGGTTACGCCATGCTCGGAGAGTTCTACCTGGCACAGGGCGATCTCGATAAGGCGCTCGCCGAGTATGCCTCGCTTCACTCCCAGCATCCTAAGGACGAAGCCATCTCCCGCACCTACGCTCAAGCGCTAATTCTCAAGAATCAGACCGATGAAGCCTCCAAAATTGTCGACGCGATTCTCAAGGACAATCCCGCCGACCCTGAGGGACTGATCCTTCGTGGCCAGATTCAAATTCGCCAGGGCCATCCGGACGACGCCGTCCAGATTCTCGAGCGCGCTACCAAGGAAGCTCCCAGCAACGCAGTGGCTCACTATCAACTCGGCCT
>JBAVQT010000157.1:0-20794 GCA_049694295.1 Candidatus Acidiferrales bacterium | reverse complement strand
TCCTGATCGTGAGTCACGAAAATAAAAGTGATTCCCACTTCGCGCTGCAGCGACTTCAATTCCATTTGCATCTGCCGCCGCAAATTCGCGTCCAGCGCCGAGAGCGGCTCATCGAGCAACAACACCTTCGGCCGATTTACCAGCGCGCGCGCCAGCGCCACGCGCTGCTGCTGCCCGCCGCTCAACCGCCCCGGCGCTCGCGAAGTGAACTCCTGCATCTTCACCATCTCGAGGGCGTTTTTCACTCGTCCCGGGATTTCCGATTTCTCCACGCGCCGGGCGCGCAGTCCGTAGGCGACATTTTCAGAAACGGAAAGATGCGGAAAAATCGCGTAGCTCTGAAATACGGTGTTCACCTGCCGCCGGTACGCCGGCACCGTATCCAGCCGCTCGCCCGACATCCAGATCTCGCCGGCATCCACCGCTTCGAATCCCGCGACCGCGCGCAGCAGCGTGGTCTTTCCCGATCCGCTTTCGCCCAGGATGGTCAAAAATTCGCCGGCCGCGACTTCCAGCGAAATTCCTCGCAGCACCGCTTTGTTTCCGTAGCGCTTCACCACATTGCGCACGCTCAGCAGCGATGTTGATTCCGCAGCAGGGAACTGCCCGCTTTCCGCGGCGGCCGCGAGGCTCTTACCCTCGGCTAGCAGGCCGGCCTTCGCCGGACCACGTCTCACTGCGCCGCCTTCACTTCATTCCAGATTTCCGTGTATTTGCTCCGCCGCGGCACCTGCTGCCAGAAATAGATCTTGGTCATGTACTCGTTCACATTGTCCAGATGCAGCGCCCGGCGCTGCTCCTCGCTCATGAACTCGCCCGCCTGTGGATTCGCCGGATCGTATCCCGTCACGTCGGCGACCATTTTCTGGGTCTTGGCCTCGATCATGTATTCCAAAAACTCCATAGCCAGCTCTTTCTGCTCGCTGGCCTGCGTGATCATCAGGTGATCGATCCAGCCGGTGGTGTTTTCCTGGGGGATCGTTTCGCCGATCGGATATCCGGCCTTGCGTAGTTGGTTGGTCATCAGCGGCCATCCCATGGCCGCCACGATCTCATGATTTTCAAAAAGATTGGTCAGCTCGCCGCCGGTGGCCCAGATTTTTCGGATGTTGGGCTTCAGCTCCAGCAGTTTCATTTTCACGTTCTCGAGTTCCGCGTCACTCAGATTGTAAATATGGTTCGGGTCCGGTTTGTCATAACCCAGCACCTGGGCGGTCATGTAGATCGTCGATAGCTCGTCCCAGACCGAGATTTTTCCCTTCAGTTTTGGGTCCCACAGCACGTTCCAGCTCTCCGGTTCTTTCGGAAACGCTTTGGTATCGTAGAGCAGCGGATTGGGTCCCCAGGTAAACGGCACTCCGTAGACCTGCCCATTCACGCGCACCAGCTGCATGTTTCGCAATTTTTCCGATAGCTCGCCGTAAGTCGGCAGCTTCGCCAGGTCCAGAGGCGCGGCCAGTCCCGCCGTCGCGATCATGGTGGCCACATCGCTCGATGGCGAGATCACATCGTAATTGCTGGCGCTGCCGCCGCGCAGCTTCGCCACCAGATCGTCGCTCGAACCCATGTAGGATGCGGTCACCTTGCACTGGTGCGCGTCTTCAAAGGATTTTATGAACGACGGGTCCGCGTAACCTTCCCATACCAGCAGGCTCAGAGTTGGCTGCGATTTTTTGCAGCCTCCTGCCAGCATGCACAGCGCCAGCGCCGCCAGCCCGCAGGCCGCCATCCGCGTCCGCAGCTTTAGCATTTTCCCGAGGATATGCGTGATCTGCATGGCACACTCCGCTCCGGCCTGAATTGTCCGTGTTGCGCCGCTTGCTGGTTCGCCGCTCGCCCCGACTGCCCCGCGAGCGCTATTTCCTGGCCGCCGCTTCAAACACCACTCGTCCGCCGACTATAGTCTCGATCACCTGCGTGCCGCCGATTTGGTGCGGATCCACCGCGAAGGGATCGCGATCCACAATGATCAAGTCCGCCAGCTTGCCGGCCTCGAGCGACCCCTCCGTTTTTTCACGGTGTCCGGCGTAGGCCGCCCCAATCGTGTACGCCGCGATGGCATCCGTCACGCTAATGCGCTCAGTCGGGATCCACCCTCCGGCCGGCTGCCCGTCCGGCGTCTGCCGCGTGACGGCGCATTGTACTCCCGCCCAGGGATTGAGAGTCACCACGTTCCAGTCGCTGCCAAAGGCCAGCCGCGCGCCCGCGGTCTCGAGCGTCTTCCAGGCGAACGCCAGCTTGACGCGCTCGAGTCCGACGTTTGCGGCCCACACGCTAGTGTCGGCATCCGGATTGGCATGCAGCGGCTGCATGCTGGCAATCACTCCGATCTTCGCAAAGCGCGGCACGTCTTGCGGCGAAATCGTCTCGATATGCTCGACGCGGTCGCGCACGTCCGCATGTCCGGTGGTTTGCGCGGAACGCGCGTAGGCATCGAGCGCCATCCGCACGGCGCGGTCGCCAATGGCGTGCGTGAACACTTGAATGCCGTGCTGGTTCAGCATCAGCACCGCCTGATTGTATGGAGTGGCTTTCCAATTCGGCGTGCCACTCGCGCTCGGATCGTCCGCGTAGGGCGCGAGCATCGCGGCGGTATGCGACTCGACCACGCCATCCATGAAAAATTTCGCCGCGCCTGCTTCCACCCAGTCGTCGTGGTAGCGCGTTCGCGCAATTTCAATATCTTTTAGATCGTCCGGTGTGAGATGGGGCGGGTCGATGATTTTCGCAGCGTAGATTCGCAGCGTCAGCTCGCCCTTGCGTTTCATCTCCTCGTACATTGCCAGGCTGTCGAAATCGCCGCCGGCGCTATGGACGCGGACCAGCCCGTTGGCATTCGCCAGCGCCATGGCTTTCCGCGCGGCGTCCCATTTCTCTTCCTTGGTCGCTTTCGGAAGCACTTTTTGCACTACGCCGGTCGCGGTTTCTTTCAGCGCGCCCGTGGCCTCGCCCGATTTTGGGTCGCGAACGATAATTCCGTTGGCCGGATCGGGGGTGGTCCGAGTGATTCCTGCCGCTTCCAGCGCTTTCGAATTCACCCAGGCGGAATGTCCGTCGTACGAGTCGATGTATACCGGGCGGTCCGGGAAAATTTCATCCAACATTTCCTTGTCTGGCATCCCTCCCGGAAACGCGTCGTACGTCCATCCGATTCCCAGCACCCATCCCGATCCCGGATGCCCCGCGCCGTAAGCCCTGAGAATTTTCTCGATCTCCGCCGCGTTTCGCGCGCCGCTCAGGTCCGGCTCGTCCATTTGCAGCGCGCTCTCCAGCAAGTGGATGTGGCAATCCGTGAATCCCGGCAGCACCGCGCGTCCCGCAGCGTCGATCACCTTGGTCGCCGGTCCGCGGTAGCGCTCGATCGCCGCTTCGCTTCCCACCGCCCGAATTTTGTCGCCCGCGACGGCCAGGGCCTGCGCTTGCGGCTGGCTAGAGTTTTCCGTGTAGACTTTCGCGTGCTGCACCACGAGGTCGGCCATCTCGCCGGCCGGGGCGCTTTTTGTTCCGTCCGCATGGATCTTGGCCGTCGCACCTGCCAGCGCGAGAAAGGGAATTGCCATCAGCAGCCAAAGGTGCGTCGTTCGCGATCCTCTCACCAGGTGTGGTGTCCTCAAGTGGTGTGGCCTCCGGGGTTTTTGGGGTTCGCGCCGCTCGCCGTCATCGAATCATGCCTCAAAATGGCGGCGGAATGTAGCTCCGCGGCGCGGGCGTTTCCGTCCCGGCGGCGGCGCGCTCGATAGCCGCGTGCTATCGCTGAGGCATCAATATCCATGCGGGCGCGAGAATTTCGCGACGCGCCTCGCGCCTGATCGCGGCGGAGTTTCCGCTTGACTTCTTTTCACCCATCTTCTAACGTTCGCGGATTATAGTAAGGTTGTTTTGCAGCCTGCAACCGGAATCTCAACCCAGAGCGTCAGGGGTGGCGCACGCTTTTCTCAAAGGAGAGTGTATGAAAGCGACACGTTGGGGGTACGTGTTCCTTTTGGCCGGTCTTTTTTTTCTCGCCACCGTTCCCACCTGGTCGCAGACCACGGGTGAAGTTCGTGGCGATGTGAAGGACACTTCCGGCGCCGTCATTCCAGGCGTCACGGTCACCGCCTCGCTCGATGGTGCCGCCACCGTGCGCACCGCGAACACCGGGCAAGACGGCTCCTTCGAGATCCCCGAGCTGCCCATCGGCAACTATACCGTTACTGCCGAAACTCAGGGCTTCAAGAAATTCGCCGCGAAAAATGTGGTCATCAGCATCGGTCACGTGGCGGTCCTCGAGATCACTCTCGAAATCGGCAGCGCGCAGCAAACGGTCACGGTGGAATCCAACGCTGTGCAGGTGGAAACCACCAGTACCCAGCTCGGCGGCGTGATGACCAGCCAGTCCATCCGCGAGCTCCCTCTCAGCACGCGCAATACCTATCAGCTCCTCCAACTTCAGCCAGGCGTGCAATCTCAACTGGGAGCCGACCTTTTCTACGGCAGCAGCAATCCTGGAGTGGTGTCGGTCAACGGTGGCCGCGGCCGTTCCAACAACTATATGGTCAACGGCGGCGATGCAAACGATATCTTCGTGAACGCCCCTGCTATTCAGCCCTCGCCTGATGCCGTCGAAGAATTCCGCGTGCTCACCAATACTTTCGACGCCGAATACGGCCGCAACTCCGGATCTGTGGTGAACGTGGTCACCAAATCCGGCACCAACCAGATTCACGGAGACGTCTACGAATTCCTCCGCAACAACGATCTGAACACCCGCGGCTACTTCGACAGCGCCGTGGCCGCGTATCATCAAAACCAGTTCGGCGGCACTTTCGGCGCTCCGATCAAGAAAGATCGCACGTTTATTTTCCTTTCCTACGAAGGCAACCGCCAGATCCAGGGCATTTCTTCTGGCACCGTGATTCTTCCCAGCGCCGCTGAAGCAGCCGGCGACTTTTCACAGGACGGCCCGGCATTTACCGGCACGCTCATTGATCCCACTTTTGCCACGCAACTCGCCAATCGCACCACCGGGAGCACTGGCGGGACCACCTGCGCGCAAGCTGTTGCAGCGCAGGGCGGAGCGCCGATCGTCGCGGGGAATACGTTCGCAGCGATTTTTTCGAGCGGTGGCCAGGCCAATCATGTACCGATGCAGTGCTTCGACCCTACCGCTCTGGCTATCTATCAGAACTACGTTGCACCCTACGGAACCGGCTCCCTAACCACTATTCCCAGCCAGCCCGACTACGTAAACCAGTTCACCGTGCGCTTCGACCACAAGCTCACGGCCGCTCAGCAGCTCTCCGTCTACTACTATTTCAACAACGATGACGAAACACAGCCATTTGCCACTTTTCAAGGCGCCGGTTCCAATCTCCCTGGCTTCGGCGGCATCACCTCGACGCGAGCACAGCAGTGGAATATCACTCATACCTGGACACTCGGCACCACGGCGGTCAACGAATTTCATTTCAATTACTTCCGTGAGGGCCAGGGTGACCTCAACCATCCTGTCAACATTCTCTCGAGCATCCATGATTCTTGCGGCTCGGCCGTTCCAGCCGCGAACTGCTTTAGCGACCCGAGCAATCCTTCGCTCGGCATTACCACCGACATTCCCAACCGCATGGGTGTCCCGTTTATCAACGTTTCCGGCGGTTTTGCGATTGGCAACAATGAGGAAGGGGAACTGCCGCAGGTGGGCAACTCTTTCCAGTGGACCGACAATTTCACCAAGACGATGGGAGCGCACACTCTGAAGTTCGGCGTGGACGTAAGCCGGCACCGTTTCGATCAGTTTCTCTACTACAACATCAACGGCGCTTACGGTTTCATCAGCGATTCCAATCTCTGCCCACCAGGCGTCACCGCCGGTTGCGACCAGCCCGTCACCAACGACCTCGGCTATACCGACGGTTATGCCGACTATTTTCTGGGGACTCCGAACTCCTATTCGCAGGGCGCGGGCCAGGGCGAGGATATTCGCAACACCTCTCTCTACCTGTTCGCTCAGGACAGTTGGAAAATTAAGTCTAATCTGACGCTCAACTACGGTCTGCGCTGGGAACTGAATACTCCTTACTACGATCTCGGAGATCGCCTGCAGACTTTCAGGCCCGGACAAATCACCACCAAGTATCCGTGCTGGATTTACACGGCCGGCTCGGAAGCGTCGGGTCTAAATCCGGGCGATTGCAGCCAAAACAGCGCTCAAAATTCCGTCAACCCCGTCGGCCTGGTTTTCCCGGGCGATCCGGGCGTCCCGCGCGGCCTCACCTCGACGGATTACAAGGCGTTCGCGCCGCGCATCGGCTTGGCCTGGAGCCCTTCCAACACGGAAGGCTTCTTCGGCAAGCTCTTCGGCGGTCCAGGAAAATCGAGCATCCGCGCGGGCTTCGGCATCTTTTACAATCCAATGGAGCAACTGGTGCTCGAGCAATTCAGCGCGGAACCTCCCTTCGGTGGCAGTTCGTTTACCAGCAATCCCAATTTCAACTTGCCGTTCTTGCCGCAATCGAGCGATCCAGTCGCGGGTCCGTTCAGTCCAAATCCATTTGCTGGCGTGATCAACCAGACTCCCAATACGCCTTGCCCCGATCCAGCCGGGCCCAAGGGTTGCGTGGACTGGGCCTCCTTCCGTCCTATCCTTCTCTTCGGCGAGTTTGATCCTAACCTCAAGAACCAATACGCCGAGCAGTACAACTTGACCATTGAGCGCCAGGTCTCGAAATCAACCCTCTTCCGCATTTCCTACGTCGGCACCCAGGCTCATCACCTGCTCGCTTCGCACGATGAAAACTACGGAACTCCGGAAACTTGCCTGGAGCTAAACGGCGTCTTGGGCCCCAATACCTGCGGAGCCTTCGGCGCCGATAGTCAGTACATCATTCCCGCCGGCGCAACCATTCCGACATTCACGGCGCCGCCGGGCTTGGCCGGTTACTCCGGTTGCAACGGTCTCTACCTGCCTTACAACGGCCCGGCTGGTCCTACCTGTATCCCCGGAGGCACTGCCGTTTCGAGCGTTGCTCCCAACGGCATCAATCTCGTCGGCCTGCGCAAGTACTCCTCGCCCAACTGCCTGCCACTCACCGGGGGCACGGGTTGCCCGCCCGACGGAGTTCCAGTGTTCAGCAACATCTTCGCCGAAGGCACCATCGCAAATTCCAATTACAACGGCCTGCAAGTTTCTTTCGAGCGCAGCTACTCCCACGGCTTGATGTTTCAGGCCTCTTACACCTTCAGCAAGGCCATTGACCAGGGCGCATCGTTTGAAAATGAACTAAACCCAATCAATTTCGACGCCACGCGTGGCGAATCGCTGCTCAGCGCCAAGCATCGCTTCGTCTTCAGCCCGGTTTGGCAGCTTCCCATTCCCAAGTACGATGGCTTCAAGGGCAAGGCGTTCGACGGTTGGGGCGCCTCCGCCATCATCACCTATCAGAGCGGATTCCCCATTCGCGTCCAGGACGAGGACGACACCGAGTTGATGAGCAGCACTTTCTTTGAAAGCGCGAATACGCCCGAAGTTATGGGTCCGGTGCAATTTCAGAATCCCAAGACCAACAACGCTTACTGGTTTAACCCGTCGAATTTTACGGATCCCGGTCCCGGAGCGTTTGGCAACGTTCCCCACGCTCTGTGCTGCGGCCCGGCCATCAGTAACACCGATTTGGTGATTTCCAAGAACACCTCGATCAACGAGCGCTGGAACACCGAGTTCCGCGCCGAGTTTTACAACGCATGGAATCATACCCAGTTCGCGAACCCCGACGGCAATTTCAGCGACGGTTCGACGTTCGGCCAGGTACTCAACCTCCGAGAGGCTCCGCGCGTTCTTCAGTTTGGTTTGAAGCTTATGTTCTAGTAATTCGGCGACGTTCGCCCCGGCAACCACCCTGCCGGGACGCTCGTTGTTTTCCTGGTGGAGCACGGTTTTATAGGCCACGCGGTGCGAAAGGGAAGTAGGGCCATGAAAATTTTCGTTCTGGGCGCCGGCCTTATGGGTCGCGCCGTGGTCCACGACCTGGCCACCGCACGCGAAGTCCACAAAATCGTGGTTGCCGATTTCGACCGCGCTCGCGCGCGCGAAGTAGCCTCGCAATTCGGCCGCGGCAAAGCCACCTCGGCATTCGCGGACGTTCGCGATACCGCCCATCTGGCGAAGCTCCTCAAGGGCTTCGACGTCGTCCTCAATTGCACACAGTACGACTTCAATCTGCTGGTGATGCAGGCCGCCCTCGCCGCTGGTATTCACTACATGGATCTCGGCGGGTTGTATCACATGACTCGCAAGCAGTTCGCGCTTGATAAGGATTTTCGCCGCATCGGCAAACTCGCGATTCCCGGCATGGGCGGCGCGCCCGGCATCACCAACGTGATGGCTCGCGCGCTGTGCGACCGCTTCGATCGTCCCGAATCCATCCGCGTCTACAACGCTGGCGCGGACGAACAGGTTTACGACTCGCCCATCGCCTACTCTTTCTCGATCGCCACGATTCTCGATGAACTCACCATGCCGCCTATCCATTTCACTGGCGGCCGCTACGTTGAAAAGCCGATGCTTTCCGAACCCGAGTCCGGAAAATTTCCCGCGCCCATCGGGGATATCGTTCTGCGCCACTCGATCCATTCCGAACTGGGCACGCTCGCCGAAAGTTTTCGAAAGCGCGGAGTCCGCGAAGTCTTCTTCAAAATTAATTACCCGCCCGAGCTCGTGAATCTGGTCCGCAATCTGGCCGACACGGGTTTCACCACCCGCGAACCCGTCGCGGTCAATGGCTACAAGGTGGCGCCGCGCGACGTGCTCCTCGCGCTGCTCCAGCAGCGCGCGCCATCCAAGCCGCCGAAAGACGTGGAAGCTCTCCGCGTGGTCGTCTCCGGCCGCATCAAAAATAAAAAATCCGCGCTAGCCATGGAAATGTGGGCTGGCAATACCACGCGGCCGCTGCTTTCCGCCGTGGCCCGCGACACTGGTTTCCCGCTTTCCATCGCCGCCATCATGCACGGCCGCGGCGAAATTCCGGGAGTAGGGGTTCAGGCGCCCGAGCTGGTGGTTCCTCCGCAGCCCTTCTTCCACGAGCTCAAGCGCCGCGGATTCACCTTCCGCCGCTGGAATTACAGGCTCTGATTTTTCGCGCGCTGTTTGCCGGCCAGGGCACCACGTCCGGGTGAAATCGCGCAACTTGGCCGAATCGGACTTTCGTTTATCCCGCTCGCGCTTGCCGCGAGTCCCAAGAACAACGTTTTACATTGCCGCAGCAAGCGCGGCCCAGAATTCATCACGGAGGATTCCATGCACGAAGCACTTCGCAAGGAAATTGAAACTTACGAAAAGCGCACGCCGAAATCCCGCGCCGCCCATGATCGCGCCCTAAAGCGTATTCCTCTCGGCGTGGCCAGCAACTATCGCGCCTACGATCCCTATCCGATCTTCGTCGAAAGCGGCAAGGGCGGCCATTTCCGCGACGTTGACGGCAACGACTATCTCGATTTCAATCTCTGCTTCGGAGCCATCATGGCGGGGCACTGCCATCCCGCCGTCATCAAGGCCGTCCAGCAGAAACTCGGCACCGGCACCATGTTCGGGATGCCTCACAATCTCGAATGGGAACTGGCCGAAGAAATCTGCGACCGCTTCCCGGTGGAAATGGTGCGCTTCTCGAATTCCGGCACCGAGGCCACCATGCACGCCATCCGCCTGGCGCGCGCAGCCACTGGCCGCGAACGCATCATTAAGATGGAAGGCGCCTACCACGGCCTGCACGACGCCGCGCTCGTCTCCGTCAAGCCCAAGGAATCCGAAGTCGGCGATCCGAAATTTCCCAACTCCATTGCCGGTGGCGGCGGAGTCCCCAAGGCCGCGCTGCAAAACACCGTCATCGCGCAATTCAACGACGCCGACGGCGTCGAGCGTCTCTTCCAGAAATATCCCGGCGAAATCGCGGCCGTCATCGTCGAGCCGATCATGATGAACGTAGGCATACTCATGCCCGATCCCGGCTACCATCAGGCGCTCCGCGAGATCACCAAAAAGCATGGCGCGCTCTTGATCTTTGACGAGGTCAAGACCGGCGCCAAACTGGCCCGCGGCGGCGCTTGCGAATATTTCGGCACCAAGCCCGACATCATCTGCCTTGCAAAATCGATCGGCGGCGGATTTTCGCTCGCAGCATTCGCTTCCACTCGTGCCGTCATGAGCCTCATTTCCGATCACAAGGTCTTCCACGGCGGCACCTACAACACCAATCCCGTCGCCATGGCCGCCGGCCTCGCCACTTTTCGCGAAGTGCTCACGCCCGCTGCTTACGAGCACGTTGGCCGCCTCAACAAAAAACTTCTCGATGGCTACAACACGCAGCTCAAGAAAACCGGTCTCAAGGCTTACGTGGTCGGCGCCGGCACCAACGGAGCGCTCATGTTCTTCGACCAGCCCATCAAGAATTATCGAGACTGGCTCAAAGTGGATAGCGAGCTCTGGCGCCATTACTGGTTCGCCATGGTGAATCGCGGCGTCATGGCCCAGCCCTATTGGTGGGACGAGCAGTGGACCATCTCGGTCGCTCACACCGAAGCCGATATCGACCGTCACCTCGCCGCTTTCGCCGAGGTGGCGCCCGCTCTCGCCGACGCTCAGACGGTGCCGCACGCCGCACCGGCCAGCGCGCACTAGCCGTCGCGTTTCTTTCGTGCTGGGTGAATTAGCCGGCGCGCGGCAAATATGTCGCGCGCCCGGCAGCCCGTCGTCTGTTTGTCGGCCGAAGCGGCGCGAGCTAAATTCACTTCGCCTCGCTCAGCCGGCTTTTGCTATCTCGTAATCGACTCGTGCAATTTCAGGGAGGCTCTCTGTCCGACGCCGCTTCAGCGCAGGTCGCCGCGCCCCATCTTAAGCGCGCTCTCGGACGCTGGGATCTGGTCGCACTGTTCGTCGTCGCCGTCTTCAATCTCAACGTCGTGCCGAGTATCGCAGCGAACGGCGGCGTAACGATCTGGCTCTGGATCATTTCCCTCACGCTGTTTTTCTGGCCGCAGGGCATCGCCGTCCTCGAGCTGGCTCACCGCTATCCGGGCGAGGGCGGCGTCTACCTCTGGGCCAAGGAAGTCTTCGGCGATTTCCACGGATTCCTCTCCGGCTGGTGCTATTGGACCAACAACATGATGTACGTTCCCACGGTCATGCTCTATTTCGTCGGCGTTTCCGTTTTCGTTTTTCCCGGTCATCAGGCGCTCGCCGATAATAAGACTTTTGCGGTGCTGGCCTCGCTGCTTCTTCTCTCCCTGCTCGCCGTTCTCAACATCGTCGGCCTGGGCGTCGGCAAATGGATCAATAATATTGGCAGCATCGGCACCGGCGTAGCCGCCATCGTGCTCGTCGGCCTGGGCGTTTTTGTCTGGTTCCGCTTCGGCACCACCATCACGGGAGCCGATTTCCACATTCCCAAAGACCCGCGCTTCGTACTGAACTCTTTCGGCGTGATCTGCTTCGGCCTGGTTGGCCTGGAGCTCGCCTCGGTGATGGGCGATGAAATCAAAGAGCCCGAGAAAAACCTTCCCTCCGCGGTGGCCTGGGGCGGCGTGCTTTCCGGCATCCTTTATATTGCCGCCACCCTCACGCTGCTCATCGCGATCAATAAGAATGACGTCAACGTGCTGCAGGGCATCGTGCAGGCCGTCAGCCACATGGCCGCGCGCGTCGGCATCTCCTGGATCGTCGCGCCCTTCGCGCTCATGCTGGCCATTTCCATCGCAGGCATCGGCTCGGCGTGGCTCGCCGGTTCCGCGCGCATTCCTTTCGTCGCGGGGCTCGATTCCTATCTGCCCTCGTGGCTCGGCAAGATTCACCCGCGCTATCGCACGCCCTACGCCGCGCTCATCGTGCACGTCGTCGTTTCCAGCATTCTGGTCTTGATCAGCATTCTGGGTTCAGGCGTCCAGGAAACTTTTCAGCGGCTGCTTTCTCTGGCCGTCGTGCTGCAACTGCTGCCATTTCTGTATATGTTTGCGGCGCTTTTGAAATTTGCTGCGCGGCCTGAGGAAGGGAAGTCCCGCTACTCGCGCACGACCCTTGCTCTGGCCGGCGCCAGCGGCCTGCTCACCACAATTCTTGGCATGGGGCTGGTTTTCTTTCCCGCTCAGCAAATCACCTCCATCAGGCGGTACGAAGAGTGGATGGTTGGCGGCACGGCCTTTTTCATCGGGCTGGCCGTCTTTTTCTTTTACGTTTACGGCCGGCGCAAGACGCAACCTGCGCCCGCCGCGTAGCCGCGAATCACGAGTCACGGATTTCAGTGTTATCGAGGGATCGCCAATGAAACGCTATCGTAACTACATCAACGGCCAGTGGGTTGAATCCGCCTCCGGCAAAGTCTTTCCCGTCTTCGATCCTTCCACCGAGGAAATTATCGCCGAGGTTCCCGACGCCGGCCAGAAAGATGTGGATGCCGCCGTCGCCGCGGCCAAAGCTGCCTTCGATTCAGGTCCCTGGCCGCAGACCACGGCGCAGGAGCGCGGCCGCATCCTTTTCCGCCTGGCGGAGCGCATTCGCAAGGAATCCGCCGCGCTGGCCGAGCTCGAATCGCGCAACTCCGGCAAGCCGATCGTCGAAGCAGAATACGACATCGCCGATACAGCCACCTGCTTCGAGTATTACGGCGGCCTGGCCACCAAAGTTCTCGGCCACGTCAATCCCGTGCCCGACAACGCTCTCAGCTTCACGCTGCGCGAGCCAGTCGGAGTGGCCGCGCAGATCATTCCCTGGAACTATCCGCTGCTGATGGCTGCGTGGAAACTTGCGCCTGCTATTGCCGCCGGCTGCACCTGCATCCTCAAGCCCGCCGAGCAGACTCCGCTTACTGCGCTCGAATTCGCGCATTATCTCGAGGACGCGGGCCTGCCCCCCGGCGTGGTCAACATCATCACCGGCTTCGGCGAGACGGCGGGCGCGCCGCTGGTGTCGCATCCCGACGTCAGCAAAGTCGCCTTCACCGGCTCTGCCGCGGTCGGCAAAATGATCGTCAAGGCTGCTGCCGACACCGTAAAGCGCGTCACGCTCGAATTGGGAGGCAAATCGCCCAACATTTTTTTCGCCGATGCCGATTTCGAATCCGCCATCGACGGCGCGCTCTTCGGCGTCTTCATCAACCAGGGCGAAGTTTGCTCTGCAGGCAGCCGCGTGCTCGTCCAAAAATCCGTTTACTCCAAATTTGTGGACGCCATGGCCGCCAAAGCGAAAACCATCCGTCTGGGAGCGCCGCTCGACCGCGAAACTAAAATGGGCCCGCTAGTCAGCAAGGAGCAGTTCGATCGGGTGCGCTCCTATCAGGAACTCGGCAAGACCGAAGCCAAGCTCGCCGCCGGCGGTAATCGCTCGTCCGCTTTCGCCAAAGGCTACTACGTCGAGCCCACGATTTTTTATGACGTGGACAATTCCGACCGAATCGCGCAGGAAGAGATTTTCGGCCCCGTCGCCGCCATCATTCCGTTTGAATCCGAGGCCGACGCAATCCGCATCGCCAACGCCACGCCCTACGGTCTGGCCGCCGCCGTGTGGTCGCGCGACATTTTCAAATCTCTTCGCGTCGTCAAGGCGCTGCGCGCGGGCATCGTCTGGGTCAATCACATGCAGCCCACCTACGTCGAAGCTCCCTGGGGCGGCTACAAGCAGTCCGGATTCGGCCGCGAGTTAGGCCCCTGGGGCATCGAGGAATATCTCGAAACCAAGCAGGTCCACATCAACCTCAACGAACAGCCCATCGGATGGTACTGACATGTCCACAATCGAACTGCGTACTCCAATTCCGGGACCGAAATCCATCGCTCTTATGCAACGCCGCCAGGCCGCTGTGGCCCGCGGCGTGGGGCACGCCACGCAAATTTTTGCCGCGCGCGCCGAAGGAGCGGTCCTCGAGGATGTAGATGGCAATCGCCTCCTCGATTTTGCCGGAGGCATCGGCGTGCTCAATGTGGGCCATCGCGCCCCGCGCGTGGTTGCCGCCATCCGTCAACAGCTCGATGCGTTTCTGCACACCTGCTTCTCCGTGGCGCCCTACTCGAAATACATCGAGCTGGCGGAGAAACTCAATTCGCTCACGCCCGGCGAATTCCCGAAGAAAACCATCCTCGTCAATTCTGGCGCGGAAGCCATAGAAAATGCCGTCAAGATCGCTCGCTGCTACACCCGCCGGCCTGCGGTCATCTGCTTCGAGGATGCTTTCCACGGCCGCACCATGCTTACCATGTCGCTCACCAGCAAGACGCATCCTTACAAAGCCGGCTTCGAGCCATTCGCCAGCGACATCTATCGCATTCCTTACGCCTATTGCTACCGCTGCTCCTACTCGCTCACCTATCCCTCGTGCAAAATGTTTTGCGCGCATCATCTCGAGGACACTTTCAAGCGCGTGGTGGCCGCGGAAGCTGTTGCCGCCGTGGTTGTCGAACCGGTGCTGGGTGAGGGCGGTTTCGTGGCCCCGCACCCGGAATTTTTTCTCATTATTCAGGACATTTGCCGCCGCCACAAAATCGTCTTCATCGCTGACGAAGTGCAATCCGGATTCGCGCGCACCGGCCGCATGTTTGCTTCCGAGCATTACGGCATCACGCCCGATCTTCTGGTTAGCGCCAAGTCTCTGGCCGCGGGTCTTCCGCTCGCAGCCGTCACCGGACGCGCCGAAATCATGGATGCTCCCGGGGCTGGCGGCCTCGGCGGCACCTACGGCGGAAATCCGCTGGCCTGCGCCGCGGCCCTCGCTTCGATCGAGACCATCGAACAGGAAAATCTAATCGCGCGTGCCGAGTCGCTCGGCCGGTGTTTTGAATCTCTCGCTCGCGATTGGAAGAAACGATTTCCGCTCATCGGCGACGTGCGCGGCCTGGGCGCCATGCGCGCCATCGAAATCATCCGTCCTGGCGATGCTCGCGAACCCGACAAGGAAGCCACCGAGCAGATTCTCAGTTATTGCCACCAGCACGGCCTGATCCTGCTATCGGCCGGCACCTACGGCAATGTCATTCGCCTGCTGGTGCCGCTGGTGGTTTCGGACGCGCAATTCGACGAAGGCCTGGCCATTCTCGAATCCGCGCTCGCGGCGGTTACCGATTCGCACCTGACCGCTTTGCGCAGCCACTAGCGACGCTCGCGCGATCGATCGGTGGTGGCGCATATTGCATCGCGTGTAGCTTGGCCCACATCAGATGTACTGGTGATGGAAGGTATAGCGATAGACATGGCTCACTTTTTCGCGTGGCCGAGTGTCTTGGTATAGTTTGACGATAGGAACAAGCCCATGCCCATTCTCTCAAGCACTGCCGGGAAGTCTTGGGGATTTTTCCTCGATGGACGCTGGCTCTCTGAGGGCGATCCGGTGGAAATCCTCGCGCCGTTTGACGGCTCCGTGATCGCCACCATCCATCGCGCCACGGCGCAACACGCCGAAATCGCCGTCGTCGCCTCCCAACGATCTTTTGAAATCACTCGCCGGCTGCCCGCTTACGAGCGCCAGCGCATTCTTCAATTCATCTCCGAGGGCATCCGCGCACGCAGGGAGGATTTTGCGCGCACCATGGCGCTCGAAGCCGGCAAGCCGCTCAAAAACGCCCGCGTCGAAGTCGATCGCGCGATTTTCACGTTTGCCGTGGCCGCCGAGGAGTCCCTGCGCATCGGCGGAGAATTCCTCTCGCTCGATTGGCGGCCCTCTGCGGCCGGACGCACCGGGATTGTCCGCCGCTTCGCACTCGGCCCCATTTTCGCGATCACGCCATTTAATTTCCCGCTCAACCTCGTCGCGCATAAAGTTGCGCCTGCAATTGCCGCGGGCTGCCCTATCGTTCTGAAGCCCGCGCCGCAGACTCCGCTTTGCTCGCTGCTTCTCGCCGAAATCATCGAGAAATCCGGGTGGCCCGCCGGCGCGTTCAACGTTCTCCCTCTTTCGAATTCCGACGCCGAACGCCTGGTCGCCGACGATCGCCTGAAGCTTCTGACCTTCACCGGCAGCGCGCCGGTCGGTTGGTCGCTTAAGCAAAAGGCGGGGAAAAAGAAAGTCGTCCTCGAACTGGGCGGCAACGCCGCCGTGATCGTCCATTCCGACGCCGACGTGGATGACGCTGCCCGCCGCTCGGTGGCCGGCGGCTTTTCGTATGCCGGGCAGACCTGCATTTCAGTCCAGCGCATTTTCGTGCATCGCTCGGTGGAAGAAAAATTCACCGCAGCTCTTCTCGCCGGCGTCGCCAAACTAAAAATTGGAGATCCGCTCGACGAAGCAACCGACATTGGGCCCATGATCAGCGAGGCCGCCGCCCATCGCGCCTACGATTGGGTTTCCGAAGCCGTCGCCGGGGGCGCCAAGCCCCTGACCGGGGGCCAGCGTCGTGGATCGTTCATCGAACCCACGGTGATCGCCCACGCGCGCCGCGAAATGAAGGTCTGCTCCGAGGAAGTTTTCGCGCCCGTGGTCGTCATCGAGGCTTACGACGATTTCGCCGACGCCCTGCGTCGTGTCAACGACTCTCCCTACGGCCTGCAAGCCGGCCTTTTTACGCGCGATATAAAGCTGATTCTCCTGGCCTTCGAGACGCTCGAAGTGGGCGGCGTCATCGCCGGCGACGTGCCCTCGTGGCGCACGGATCAAATGCCCTACGGCGGCGTAAAGGATTCCGGCCTGGGACGCGAAGGTCTGCGCTACGCCATCGAGGAAATGACTGAGCCGCGCATTCTAGTTCTCAATTTTCCGTAGAATTGCCGTTCAAGTAAGCGAGGCCGCGCGCCGCTCGGAAGTCAGCCACATGCGATCGAAATCATTCGCAGCGCGTTCGCGTGGCCGCCGGTCACCACTCACGCTTTCCTCGCCCAAACCAGCGAAGCAGCGGTGGTCACAGCTAAAATCCCTGCCACCACTCCTAGCGACACGAAGTCCGGTAAATCTACGCGCTCGCTAAGAATCATCTTCGCTCCCACGAACAGCAGAATCGCGGCCAGCCCTTGATGCAGAAATCGCAATCGCGGCAGCAGTCCCGCCAGCGCGAAATAGAGCGCCCGCAACCCCAGGATCGCAAACGCGTTCGAGGAGTAGACGATGAACGCGTCCTTCGTGATCGCCAGCACTGCCGGCACCGAATCAATCGCGAATACGATGTCCATCACCTCCACGCTCACCAGCGCCAGCAGCAGCGGCGTCCCCAGCCATCGCCCTCCTTCTTTCACCCAGAAATGGTCGCCGTCAAATTTGTCCGCGACCGGCAACACTCGCCTCGCCAGCCGCACCATCCAATTTTTTTCCGGCGGCGACGCCCGCCGCGCGGGCAGCAGCATCCGCACCGCCGTCACAACCAGCAACGCGCCAAACACGTACATCACCGCATGAAACGCCGCCAGCAACTCTACTCCCGCCACCACTAACACCGCGCGCATCACCAGCGCTCCCACCACCCCGTAATAGAGCACCCGATGCTGCGACTTTGCCGGCACCGCGAACGCTTCGAATATCAGCAGGAACACAAAAATGTTGTCCACGCTGAGCGATTTTTCCACCAGATACCCGGTCAGAAACTCCGTTCCCGCTTGCGGGCCCCGCCACCAGTACACGTACGCGCCAAAAACCAAAGACACGCCGATCCACGCCGCGCTCTCCGCCAGCGCTTCTTTCATCCCGATGCGGTGCGACTTGCGATGAAACACACCCAGATCCAGCGCCAGCAGCGCGGCCAGGAGCAAAATGAATAGCAACCAGTCGTGAATGGGGGTTCCCAGCACCGTGTCCTGTCAGACTTCCGCCGCGCTTCGGCCGCGGGAGCGTCGCCGCAGTCTACCCGGCCCAGGACTCCTATGAAAACTGTTACTTTCGCGCTTCCAATGACTTACCAGTTGCGCCGGGCACCCGCGCTGTTCGATAATGCCCCACGCAGTCTCGAGCCGCCCTGGCGGCTCTGCGATGAATTGCCCTCACTGTAGCACTATCAATCCGGACTCCGCGGAATCCTGCTCGAATTGCGGCACACCCATGCCGCCCGGCGATTCCGAGACGGTGCAATTCGTCGACCCCACGGTCATTACGCTCGGCACTGACTTTGGCCCGCGTTATCGAATTGATGCGCTCCTCGGCCAGGGCGGCATGGGTCGCGTCTACAAAGCCTACGACAAGGATCTCGATCGCGTTGTCGCTCTCAAAGTCGTTCGCCAGGGCATGATGGGCGAGACCGACGCCCTCAAGCGTTTCAAGCAAGAGTTGATTCTCGCTTCCAAGATCTCCCACAAAAATATTCTTCGCATCCATGACATGGGCGAAGTCAACGGCATGAAGTTCATCACCATGGCTTTCGTCGAAGGCCAGGATCTCCACCAGATTCTCCAGGATAATCCCAAGCTGCCGATGGAGCGCGTTCTAAGCTTTTCGCAGCAGCTGGCCGAAGCTCTCGCTGCCGCTCACTCCGAAGGCGTAATTCATCGCGACCTCAAGCCCCAGAACATTCTAGTCGCCAAGAATGATCAGATCTACGTTTCCGATTTTGGCCTCGCCAAGTCCTTCGACGATTCCGGCGCCAATCTCGGCATGACCAAGACCGGCGCCTTCCTCGGAACGCCGCGTTATATGTCTCCCGAGCAGGTGGAAGGGAAGCCGGCGGACCTTCGCAGCGATCTCTATTCTTACGGTCTGATGCTCTACGAGATGGTCGCCGGGGACGTCCCCTTTACTGGCGATTCCACCCTCAAGGTGATGTACCAGCGCATTCAAGAGAAGCCCAAGAGCCCCAAGATCGCCAATCCGGCGCTTCCCAATTGGCTGGTTCGCATCATCATGCGTTGCCTGGAAAAAGATCCTGCCGACCGCTACCAGAATGCATACGAAATCCTGGCCGATCTCCAGGGTTCGAAGTCGGGTTCCACCAGCATGATCGGCGCTCGCACCGTCCAGATCCAAATCCCCGAATTTGCTCAGCATCGCTGGACCTGGTGGATCGCTGCCGCTGTGCTTGTCCTGGGGCTGGCCTTCGCGATTCCCCCGGTTCGCCATCTGATCACGGGAAGGGGTGGCGGAGCGGGCGAATCCGGCATGTCCGGCATCCCGCCGCTCTCTGGCGGACGTTTCGTCAGCGTGCTTCCTTTGCAGGTGATTGGCGACGCCTCTCAGCTCGGCTACCTGGCGCAAGGCGTCGGCGATGCCTTATCCTCGAAGCTATTCAATTTAAAAGACATCCACGTTACCGCCTCCGAAGAGGTCTCCAAGATCGATCAGTCGCAGCCGATCGCCAAGATCGCCCGCAAGCTCGGCGCCAACTATCTGGTGATGGGCACCATTCAAGGCAGCGGAGATAAAATCCGCGTCACCCTGCACCTCGATAATGTCCTCGAAAATAAGCGCGAATGGAGCCAGGAATTCGACGGCGTTACCGGGGATCTCTTCACTCTGGAAGACGGTATGTATGCTCAGCTCGTTACCGCCCTCAATGTGAATCCCACCAATGAAGAAAGCGCCAAGGCCACTTCGCGTCCCACCTCCAACGTGGGCGCTTACGACGTCTACCTCCGCGGCCGCAATTCTCTCCGTGGCCATGACGTCAAATCCATCCAGGCGGCGCTAAACTATTTCGCGCAGGCTCTGCAGGCCGACCCCAAATTTGCCCTGGCGTATGCTGGCACCGCCGATGCCAGTCTGCGGATGTACGAAGCCACCAAGGACCCGCTCTATACCCAAAAAGCGCTCGCCGCCGCCCAGCAGGCCGAGACTCTCAATGATTCGCTTCCGGAGGTTCACAACACTCTTGGCAGCGTCTACCGGGCCACAGGAAAATACGCCGAAGCCATCGCCGAGCTCAACCGCGCCATCGCGCTCAACCCCAGCTCCGACGATGCCTATCGCCGTTTGGGCTCCGTCTACATCCAGTCGGGCAACGGCGCCAAGGCCATCGAAGCTCTGCAAAAAGCGGTCCAACTCAATCCCTATTACTGGGAAAACCTCGACCATTTGGGCGATGCCTACTATCAACTCGGCGATTACGGAAAGGCTCTGGATGCTTTCAAGCAGGTGACTGTCCTCGAGCCCGATATCGACGCAGGTTACGAAAATATAGCCACGATTTACGCCACCCAGGGTCAATACGCGCAGAGCATCCCGTATTATCAGAAAGCCATTCAGATCGAGCCGTACTTCTCCACCTACTCCAATCTTGGCTCCGCGTATTTCTTTGCCAAGCGTTATCAGGATGCCGCCGACGCTTTTCAGCACGCCGTGCAGCTCAATCCCAATGACACGCAGACCGTCGTCAACCTGGCCGACTCCTTCCGCGCCCTGGGCCAGCAGGACAAAGCCACCGATACTTACAAACAATCCATATCCCTGGGATTCAAGGAGCTGCAAACCAATCCTCAGGATGCCTCGGTGATGGCTCAGATCGCCCTGTCATATTCCAAGACCGGCGATGCCGCTCACGCCGAGAGTTTCATAGGGCGCGCCCGCGCAATAGACAAAGGCAACGTCAACTACATCTATTCGGAGGCTGAAATCAACGCGCTCGCCGGGCACGCCCCGCAGGCCGTTGCCTCGCTACGCGAAGCCTTCGAGAAGGGTTATCCCGCTCAACTTGCGGCCGATGATCCCGAACTCCAGTCGCTGCACCAGAACTCCGACTACCTCGCTCTGATCAAGAAATACTCGACGCCCGCGAAGCATTAGCCTCGCTCAGACCTAACCTGGTATTTCTCGAAGGCTCGCGCAGCTGCCCCGGCAGCGCCGTTCGCTCGCCTGGCGGCCTTCCCATGCCGCTCTTAATCGCTGTTACTTTATTGGCGTGCGCATCGGCATCACTCGGCAGCATGAGGGGTACCGTT
>JBAVQT010000156.1:0-2245 GCA_049694295.1 Candidatus Acidiferrales bacterium | reverse complement strand
CTGCTGACCTCTGCTGCCATCACCGCAACTCAGAGCGCCGGCAGGATTCACGCACGGCGCAAAATAAATTCTAATGAAGCGCGCTCTCGGCTCGCGCCACGTGAAGATTGTTAACGCCGGCAACGATGAAAACCGCGGTGGAGACGGACTGCGGCAGCCACCACATGTGACGAACGAAATTACGATCGCTGCGCTGCATGCGACGGGCAAGATAGTCGAGCAGGAAAGGGCTCACCTGCATCGCGCCATACATCGCCGGCGAGTGCGCGAAAGGGCGCATCAGCGGGTCTTCCTCCACAGCGCCCTGCTGGATCGACTGGCGCGTGGTGTAGGCGTCAAAAGTGGCTGCTCCGTGCTGCATGGCCGAGAGGATTAGCCAGGTGCGACGCGAAGGAAGCGATTCCGGATATTCAAAGCGTGCCGGCTTGAGCGGCGGAGGCGGTTGGATGCGAATCGTGGAAAAAGACGAATCGGAACTGCTCTCATTGAGCGCCAGCGCGGGAAGCGCAGCGCTGGATTCCGAAGGCGCGGGAACCAGCCGGACGCCATCAAGATTAGGATAAGGAACCGTTTGAGTCGAGGATGTCCGCGTGTCCGGCGCCGTGGCGGAAATCGCCAGCACTGGCCGGGTGGCGGCAGCGGGCGTCACGGGGGCAACCAGGGCTATCGGCTGAAGTTGCACGAAGAGGGCTGCAATTGCGAAGAGCATGAGAGGGGCTCCCAAGCACCCAGGTAAGTCTCGTACGAATAGGTGGTAGCAAGGGCAGTACCAGCAGTTTGGGCAAGCTAAAGGCAATAGAATGAGACGCCGAACGACGTCACGCGCTTCTCTCTGGGGGCAAAAGGCGCGCCATGTGCCCTTGAAGTGGAAATGACTTTCCACAAAAGGATGGGGAGGGGTCGCGGCATCGAGCTATCTGCGGGCTAAGGCATAGATGGAGCGGCGTTTGGCGCACGTGAAAAAAAGGCGAATCGCGATCCCTTCCCTGTTCGAGGCCGTGACTCGCCTTCGGGATGGGCCATGCGATCAAGGCTCACAAACAACGGTGGTCCAGGACATCCCGCTCGATAGCCCGAGAACCATGGAAAATGCAATGGAAGGCCGCCCTGCAAGCACCGCGCGCGGATCGTTTTAACTTGACAGTTATATGGCGCGGGAAATACCCTCCCGCCCAGTTCCTTCCCCTGCGAGTGCCACCGGCTGCAAGCAGCAAAGCTCTCATCGAAGAGGCGAAGCGCGCATGACCGAAGATTCGAATCGAACGGCACCGCCCAAGCCCGCTCGGAAATGTCGCACCGCCGTGCCCCTCGATTCCGTGCTTGCGGCGGAGTTGAAGGAAATCTTCAAGATACGCAAGCAGCGTGTTTTGTCGGGGCTGACCTACAGCGCGAATGGCTCTCGTCACGCCGCTCCCGCTCCGGAAGATGCCCCGAAACACAACCCCGACGTCCAAGCGCCAGCGAGAGCGCAGGCTCCCGGGAAAGATAAGCCGGATTGGCAAACGTCTGCCGATACGAAAACCTGGCGCGAGGCGGTCGATCGCGCTCACCGGGCGAACCTCGTGGGAGTGGCGTTTTCGGGTGGAGGCATACGAAGCGCCACGTTCAATTTGGGAGTGTTGCAAGGCCTGGCCGAAATGAAGCTGCTGCAACGCGTCGATTATCTCTCCACCGTATCGGGCGGAGGCTACATCGGCGGTTGGCTCGCGGCGTGGACGAAACGGCTGGGCAGCTTGCGAGAGGCGCAAGAGCAACTGGTGCCGAAACGCGTGGACCAGGACAATGATGCCGAGCCGAATCCCATCCGTTTTCTCCGCGTGTTCAGCAACTACCTGACGCCTCAGCTTGGCGCGTTCGGCGCCGATACCTGGGCCATCGTGGCGATTTATTTGCGCAACATGTTGCTCAATCAGGTCACCGTGCTGGCCATCGTAACCGCCGCTCTGCTGCTGCCCCGTGCCGCGATGCATATAGCGATGGGGGCGCAGGGAACGCGCGGGATGAATCCCCATTGGCTGTGGGCCGGCGTGCTCGCGCTGGCGATCGCTTTCGCAGTGGTGGTAATGAATATGAGAGACCTGGATGACGAGAACCCGGCCGGCAAGACTGCGATTACCACCTCGACAGCGATTCTCGTGTTCGCCGGCATCCCGCTATTTTTAGCGGCTGTCTTGGGCGGGCTGTGGTTGGTGGCCCGAAATGCGCCCGGACACGCGATGGGAGCCGTCCCCTCGGGCTGGTACGC
>JBAVQT010000155.1:0-6708 GCA_049694295.1 Candidatus Acidiferrales bacterium | reverse complement strand
GCGCTGGGCGCAGCGGCAACGCCAGGAGCAACGGGAGTCGCGGAAGCGGCAGGCTTCGCGGCAAGCACCGGCGGAGCAGCAGGCTTCGCGGCCGGCCGAGCCTTGGCAGCAGCAGCTTTCGCCACCTTATCAGCCTCAGCGGCTTCTTCCTGGGCGGCAATGTCGCGGAAATGCTTGCGCACCGCTTCGGCGTGATGAAGGTCGAGCGAACTCGAGTGCGTCTTTTTCTCGGTGACGCCGACTTCCGGCAGGTAATCGATCAGGACTTTGGCCTTGATCTCGAGTTCCCTGGCCAGCTCGTTGATGCGGACTTGATTGGAATCTGCCATTCGCCTCTATCTTTCGGACTTCGCTTGCGGCGAGGTCCTCCCGTTAAGCCTTATTGCCTTCTTCGGGCGCCTCGGATGCATCGTCTTCGGGAGCCACTGCTCCTGCTGCGTGCGTTTCAGGTTCGGCTCCAGTTTCGTTTTCGATTTCAGTTTCCGGAGCAGGTTCGGTCGCCTCGGCCGCGGAAATATCTTCCCCCTGCTCTGGAGCGGCTTGTGCTTCGGCGGGTTCTTCACCTGACTCAGACGCAGTATCGGCCGAAGGCTCGACGGCAGCAGGCTCAGAAGTCGGGTGACCGAGCGCGCCGACAACCTGCCCTTCGGCGGCCGCAACCGCTTGCGCTTCGAGGGCCTCGAAATACGCGGCCACAGACTGGTGAATCTTCTCGACCATTTTTTCGCCGATGCCGGGAATCTCGACGAGCTGTTCGGGCGTCATATCGGCCAGCTTTTCCACCGACGTGATGCCATGGGTTTCGAGCTTCTCAATGGTCTTCGGGCCGACGCCTTCGAGTTCCGTCAGCGGAGTGCCGGGAGCGGTGAGCGCGGCCATCTGCGCTTCGATTTCGCGACGCTTTTCCTCTTCGCTCTTGATATCGATGTTCCAGCCGATCAGCTTGCTGGCCAGACGAACGTTTTGGCCTTTCTTGCCGATGGCCAGCGAGAGCTGGGTATCCTCGACGATCACTTCGAGACGCTTCTCTTCGGGGTCCACCAACTGCACGCGCGTGACTTTTGCGGGGCTGAGAGCCTTCTGCGCGAAGGAGATGGTTTCCTCGTTCCATGGAATGATGTCAATTTTCTCGCCGCGCAATTCGCGGATGATGGACTGCACGCGCATGCCTTTCATGCCCACACAGGCGCCCACCGGATCGACATCTTTATCGCGGCTTTCGACAGCGATCTTGGTACGCTCGCCGGCTTCGCGAGCCACGGCACGAATCTGCACCGTACCGTCGTAAATTTCCGGGACTTCCATTTCGAACAAGCGCTGCACCAAGGCGGGATCGGCGCGCGAGACGATTACCTGCGGCCCCTTGGCAGCGCGCTCGACCGCGCGAATCGTCACGCGCAGGCGGTCGCCTACGTTGTAAGCCTCCAAGCGCGACTGCTCACGCTTGGGCAGGCGCGCTTCCGTGCGTCCCAGGTCCACAATGATGTCCGGACCCTCCATGCGCTTGACCACGCAATTGAGCATCTCGCCCACGCGGGTGTGAAATTCGTTGTAGATCGTGTCGCGCTCGGCCTCGCGCACCTTTTGCAGGATCACCTGTTTGGCGGTCTGCGCGGCGATGCGGCCCAGCACTTCGGTGGGCTTGTTTTCGAACATTTCCCCGCCCACTTCCACTTCCGGCTGGCGCTTGCGCGCGTCGATGAGCGAAATTTCGCGTACGGGATCGGTAACGTCTTCCACCACTGCGCGCACTGCAAACACGTCCACGTGGCCTGTCTCCGGGTTGAACTTCGAGCGCAGGTCTTCCTCGGTGCGATAAAATTTCCGCGCCGCTACCACCATCGCGTCTTCAATAGCCGCGACGATGATCTCCGGTTCAATGTGCTTCTCCCGGCTGATCTGCTCGATTGTCTGAAACAGCAGACTGGCCATGCCAGTTTCTCCCTAGAGTTCGACCATCAGGTTCGCCTTGCGAATCCCGGCAAATGGGACCGAAATTTCGCGGTCATTTACCGAGATCTTGACCTGGCTGCCATCAAATCCCGCCAGGCGACCTTCAAAAAACTGCTGATTCTCGACCGGCTCGTTGGTCCAGATCCGCGCCAAGCGCCCGGCAAAACGCTCGTAATCGGCCGGCCGGATCAGCTTACGATCCATGCCCGGCGAACTGACTTCCAAAACGTAGCTCGGCCCGGGCACCAGCTCCTCGACGTCGAGAAGGACGCTCAACTGCTCGCTCACGCGTTCGCAGTCTTTGTGAGTGATCCCGGCGTTTTCCGGGTTCGACGGGCCAGGCAGGCGGTCAATGTAGACCCGAAGGAACCGCTGCTTGCCGACCTTCCACTCGACATCGAAGATTTCCAGGCCTTGGGAGCGCGCCACGCGCTCGGCAGCCTCACGAACCTTGTCCAAATTCATGCTATTCGAATTCAATCCGGCCAGGCCGCGGGATGAAAACGCCGAAACCCGTGCCCCGGGGCCGTTATTTGCGCCCAACAAAAAAGTGGGCTTGCGCCCACTCGATCGTGCGACCTATCTGGAAGCACCCAAGTATAGTTTCCTTACTGAAAAAAGGCAAGACCGCGCAGCCGGCTTACAGAATGGGAGAAAATGAAACAGCCTCGCCGCTTAGGCAGCGAGGCTGTTTCTTGCGAACCTAAATCGACCGGAAGCTACTGCTGAGGTTTCGGCGCGGCCGAACGGGGCGCGGCTGTGGCGCCTGGCCGCGGCGCCGCTGTGGAGGCCTTGACTGGATAATTCTGGTCGTAGAGACGAATGATTTCCTGGGTGACGTCAATCTGGTTCGCGGCAAACACCACGGGGGAGCTCTGCGCGGAGGTATCGAAAATAACCGAGTAGGCATTCTCCCGCGCGTATTTGTTCAGGATATCGATCATTTTGCGGCCAATGCGATTCACGATCTCCTGCTGAGCTTCGTTCAAATCGTCCTGCGAATCCTGCTGCCTCCGCTGATACTGGCGGGTCAGGGTGTCGCCTTCGTGAGAAAGGCGCGCCTTTTCGTCGTCGCTCAGGGTGGTTTGTCCGGTACGCAGCCGGGTCTGCACATCTTCGATCTGCTTGCGTAGATTTTCGAGTTCGGTCTGGCGAGGAGAAAATTGCGACTGCAGCTCGGCGGCAGCCTGTTTGCCTTCGAGCGTGCTGGTGATGGCGACCTGGACGTTGATCACGCCCACTTTCTGGGTAGCGGCGCTGGGCGCGGCGGAGGTCTGCGCCTTCAGGGCGGGAACCATCAGGAGCACCGCGATCGCGGGAATTGCCATTCGGATCTTCATTCTGACTCCTTCTAGTTTAAAAAAACATCGAACACAAATCGCAGATTATAGCTGCCGCTCAAGAAGCGGGTCAATCAATTTCGCTCAGGCTGACTGGCCCGAACATCTTGCTCGGCCAAATTTGGCCGCCAATCTCGTCCACCGCGCGCACTCCTATCGGCAAAAAAATCGATGCGCGCGGCTCAGTGCGGCTCGGGCACTAGCAGCACGCGGTTGTTGGCCGTATCCACCAACACCACCATGTCCAAGATGGGATGGATCGCCACCGAGAATTGGTTGGATGCCGCAAAGCCAAGAACGGACCGAACTTGAGGCCCGGTGCAAGTCGTCGATACCCCAGTGGGCGGACAAATGTAATCGAGGACGGAGAGCGAGTTGCTGGCCTGGTTGGCCGTGATCAGCGTGCTGGTCTGGAAGTCGTAGTCCAGCGAATTCGGATCGATACCCGCGTTGATGGGCGTGACGATAAACGTGCTGGGATCGATGATCGCGACGTTGTTGGCCTGGCGATTGGCGACCAGAAATACCTGGTTGAGCGAATCAAAAACCGCGCCGGTGGGAAGGCCGGGATTGGCTCCGGTGGTCAGCGAAACGCTCTTCGTAAGTTGCTGGTCGGCAAGATTGACGATATCCACGGAGCTGTCCTGGGACTCAGTTCCAATCGCCGCATAGTTAAGGTTGGGGTCAATCGCCACGGCCGACGGCGCCTGATCGAGTTGCGCGCCCGGTGCGACAGCAGGCCCCGCATTGTCCACGGCGAAGTAGCTGTAGTTGTACTCATTCGAGGCGTTCGCGCCAGAGTTAGAGATGACCGCGATGGCAGTGTCCGGATTGATGGCGACGCCGTTCGGTTGATTGCAATTTGAGCAATTAGGAATGGTGTTGGGCGCATTGGTGCCCGTCAGGTCCACGAGAGTTACGTCGTTGCTGCCTGCATTGGCCACCACGCCGAGGCCGAGCCGCGGGATTACCGCGACTCCCTGCGGGTTGGTTCCCACGGTAATCGGATTCGGCTGGTTGGGAGTGACGGCGAGAGTGCCGGAATCCAGGTTGACCAGCGAAGCCGTTCCGTCGCCCGAATTGGTCACCAGCGCGAGATCCAGATCGGTGTCCACCGCTACGCCCGTGGGCGAAGTGCCCACCGCAACCTGCCCGATGACGTACAGATCGGCGGCGTTGGACATAAGATTGGGCGCCGCGGCACCGGGAGTCTGGACGGTGATCGTAAAGCGGCGGGGCAATGCAAGATCCGAAGCCGGAATTGTGGCGATCAGCTCGCGATTATTCTGAAACAAGACATCGCCTGCCGGAAGCGCCACGCCATCCAGCAACACCTGCGAATTCGCGGCGAAACCATACCCGACGATGGTGATCTGCTGGGGAGCCGTGGACGTAAAAGTCAGGTTGGGGCTGGTTTCGACGATGTGCAGATTGCGAATCGAGCCCAAGGACACAATCGAAACTGAATTGGCGGACTGATTGGCGACCACCGCCTCGTTGGTGGCCGGATCGATCGCCACGGCTTGAGGATTGCTGCCCACAGCGACTGAGGATTGCAAAACATTGCCGGTGGAAAGATCGACGATCGCGGCCGTGCCGGCGTTCCCGTTGACGGCGATGCCGATATTCGAAAGCCCGGTGGCGGCCGAAGCGTCATAGCCGCCGGTCAGCGTGACGGAAGTGACGCTATTGTTGAGCAAGCTGAAAATCGTCAGCGTGTTCGATTCCGGATCCGCGAAGAACGCCGTATGGGTTTCCGGATTGATGCCCACGCCTTCCGCAGTTCCCGTGGCCGTCAAGGTGAGCGTGCCGATCACCTGCGCCGGACGGCCGGGATCGACTCCGGGAATCGGGTTGCGCCCGAGATCCACCAGATTGATGACCCCGGCGACTCCGGGAGTCACGACGGCCCAGTTCAAGCGTGGGTCGATCGCGACCTGCGGATTCTGACCAGAGCTATACGCGGAGTTGGTGCCGCCAATCTGCGGCAGCAGCACTGGCGAGCCTCCGGAAGTGTCCAGCATGGTGGCCAGATCGGTAAGCTGATTGGCGATCACGGCGCGGTGAGTGATCGGGTTGACGCCGATGGAAATCGGAATAGTGACGGAAGGCAACGCGACCGGGGCGAGCGTCGTGTTGGTCGTCAGATTGATCGGCACCACGGTGTTCGAGGCCGAGTCCACCGCGTAGGCGTAGTGAGGCGAAAGCATGTCGTCCACCGCGATCCCCGTGAGCTTGGTCCCGACCCCGGTAATCGTGGTGACAAATGTGTTGGTGTTCAGGTTGACCACCGAGACGCTGCCGTCGCCGGAGTTGGCTATATAGGCCAGTCCTGTGGCGTGGTCAACGGCGATTGCGGTGGGTGCGGCTCCTACCGGTATCCCGGAAACGGTCGCTGCGGTGGGTATTTGACTCGGCAAAGGCTGAATCGCGAGATTCACCGATGAAACGGACGGGACACCGGCTTTCTGGGCGTCCTGATTCTGGACGATCAGAGGATACAGACCTGGCGTGCCGAGGGAATTCTGCGGCACAGTGGCAGTGAGCTGCCGGCTGCTGGTGTAAGTCGTTGTGACTCCTCCGGACGGCCCGGCTCCGTTGAAACTTACCACGGAGGTTCCCGGCGAGAAGAAACCGCCAGTCAGCAAAATATTCGCGGCCGAGACGTTGGGTGAAGTGGTCTGCGGCGCGGAAGCAACTACGGCCGGACGAACCGGCTTCACCGTCAGCGTAGCCGGCTGGGTCACGCCGCTGAGGTTGCGGCTCACCTCGAGCGAAACCACTCCCGGCTGCTGAAAGAAAGTCGAGGGCAGCGTGCCACGCAATAACAGCCCGCTGATGAACGTGGTGGGGACAGCCGTGCCATTCGCCGTGACCACATCGCCGCTGATGAATCCCGAGCCGATGACGTAGACGTCCTGCTGCGCAGACCCTTCGGCCGCAATCGTCGGATCGATGCTGGTCAGCGTGGGAGCAGTAGGCGCCGTAATCGACACCGTGGCTGAGGCCGATTTCGAGGGATCGGCCGCGGAAGTAACCGTGACGGTTACTGTTCCGGATGGAATTGTCGCCGGCGCCTGATAGAGCGCTTGGTTCCCGGAAGTCGGCGTAATCGTGCCGTTAGGCGGCGGCCCGTTCTGGACCGGATTATTGACGCTCCATGTGATGCCCGTCTGGTTCGCGCCGGCTCCGGTGAGAGTCGCGGTAAAGGTGACCTGGCTGTTCGTCGGCGTTGCCGCTTGATACGTGGTGACTGTGGCAGACAGGGGAGAAATCTGGAGGCTGATGCCGGAAACGATGGTCACGGCAGAGGCGCCGAAGACCGTGTTATCGATGGTGCTGACCGCCACCACGTTGATTAGCGCGGGAGTGGGCACCGAGGGAGGAGCCGAGTAGAGAGCCTCTGAGCCATTCG
>JBAVQT010000154.1:0-3777 GCA_049694295.1 Candidatus Acidiferrales bacterium | reverse complement strand
AGAAACAGCGGCGCCGGCGGCCGCTTCCAATATGGAGAGCGAGCTTCAGCAGCTCCGCGATCTTCTGATTGCGCAGTCGAAGGAACTCGAGGCCACGCGGCAGCAGATGCAGCAACAGCAGCAGCGGTTGGAGACGCTGGAAAACGAGCTGAAGGCTGAGAATCCGTCGCGTGCAACCGCGGGGGAATCGGTTTCGGAAGCAACCACGGAGCCCGTTGCGGTGAATCCGGCCGGTCCGGCGGCTCCAGCCGCTTCCACGACGATTCACAACACCACCACGGGCGCGAGCGCCGGTACCACGGTCGCCGGCAATACTGCCGCAGCCGCGTCGGGCAGCCAAGGAGGGAATGATGGCCCGGCCTCGATCAGCTTCAAGGGAATCACGCTGACTCCCGGCGGCTTCCTGGCGGCGGAAACGGTTTTCCGCAACAAGGCGATCGGCGCGGACATCAACACGCCGTTCAACTCGGTTCCTTTCGCCGGGAACTCGGGCAGCCAGACGACGGAGTTCAATGCCACGGCGCGGCAATCCCGCATCAGCCTGCTTGCGGAAGGAAGGCTGGCCGGAGCGAAGCTGAGTGGTTACTATGAATCGGATTTTCTTGGCGCCGGCATTACCTCCAACAACAACGAGAGCAACAGTTACGTTCTTCGCGTGCGGCAGGCCTGGGGCCAGGCGAAGTTCGACAACGGCTGGAGTTTCACCGGCGGACAGATGTGGAGCCTGGTGACGGAAACCAAGAAAGGCGTGGACAATCGCACCGAAGCCACGCCGCTGGTGATCGACTCGCAATATAACGTGGGCTTCAGCTGGGCGCGGCAATACGGTTTTCGCGTTGCGAAATCCTTTGACGACGACAAGCTGACCCTGGCTTTCGCCGTCGAAAACGCCAACACCACGATCACGGCACACGGGCAGAACAACAACTTCCTGCTTGGATCCTTTGGCGTCAGCAGCGGCCTCTACAATCCCACCGCGAACTATGCTTTCAACAAGACACCGGATTTCGTGTTTAAGGGCGCGCTCGATCCGGGCTGGGGCCACTACGAGATTTTCGGCGTGGTTTCCTCGTTCCGCGATCGCGTGTTCCCGTGCTACTACGCTGTCCCGGCCAATGCCGGCGCCACCCCTCCGGTGGTGGCCGTACCATGCACCATCAACAACTCGACCAATCCCGGCTCGGCGGCGTTCAACAACAGCAGCGTCGGCGGTGGCATTGGCGTGAATGCTCGCGCGCCGCTCGGCAAATATTTCGACGTGGGCTTCCATTTCCTGGGAGGCGACGGAATCGGCCGCTACGGTACCGCCGGTCTGCCCGATGCTACGGTTCGTCCCGACGGCACGCTGGCTCTGATTCGCAGCTACCAATCGCTGGCCTCGCTGGAATTTCATGCGACGCCGAAGCTGGACATTTATGCGTACGTGGGCGGCGAATACGCCGGCCGCACCGCGTATCTGAACAACGGCAAGGGAGAAGGATTCGGCTCGCCGCTTTTCGCCAACTATGGTTGCGGGACCGAGACCCAGCCCGGCGCTGCCGTTTCCACTCCTACGGGCGTAGGCGGTTCGGCCGGATATATCCCGGGTTCGCTGACCGGTTGCACCGGCGATCCTCGAAACGTGCTCGAAGGCACCCTGGGATTCTGGTACAAGTTTTATAAGGGTCCCAAGGGCACGTTCCAGTGGGGAGCTCAATACTCCTACGTTGACAAGAACACCTGGTACGGCGTCGCGAACGGCACCGTGAGCGGTGTGGCTGTGACGTCGAACGGGCAGCCGCACGCTCTTGACAACATGCTGTTCACCTCGTTCCGCTACTACCTGCCGTAGGAACCATCAGCACGGCAGTGCGGAACATCGCGTGGCGAAAGACAAGAGGGCGCCCGAGTGGTTCAGGGCGCCCTCTTTCATTTGGCAGCGACGAATTGCATTAGTGCGCGATCGGCGCGGTGACGGCCGGCGCAGCCGCGGCTGCTTCAACGAGTTTCTGCACGGCGGGCGCCTCCATCAGCAGCAGATCGGCCTGCGGTTGCTCCAGCGGCGCGATCAGCGCGACCTCTTGCGCGAGCCATGGACCGGCAGGAAGCTGACGCGAGTCAATCACGTCGAGCGCTCCCGAGCCAACCGTGGCGATCGCCGCCAGATTCGCGGAAAGCGGCGCCAGTTCTTTCAATAGATAGGATTGCTGGAGCAGCGGAGCAAGCTGCGCGTCATTGCGCTGCCAGACATTAAGCAGTTCGCGAATGCGCGATTCGGCTTCGGTATCTGCGAAATGGCTGGCGATGAAGGCGTCCACGTCGTCGGAGAACTGGCGCGCGATATTGCTTTCCGGCGAAACGGCATCCACCGCACGATTCATCGGATCGAGACTCGATTGTGTAATCCCCGCTTTCTCCGCCAGTTCCTCGCGCACGTAATTTTTCACGGGCTCCGCCGCCGCGGCCAGCGTTTGCAGAGGCCCGATATTCTGCGATCCCGCCATGCGCTCCAGCATCAGCAGTGGCGCGGCGCTATCGCGCGATCCGGCCAGCGCCAGCCGCAAATTTTCGGCGTCGATGCGCCGGTACATGGAATTGACATCGCGGACGTCTTGCGGCGACCACAGCCTTTCGGCGATCGCCGTCGTGCGCGGCCACAGACGCAAGTCCAGATTTTCCGGCGTCACAAATTCAGACCACAGGCACGCCTCGCCGCCAAGAATCCGCGCCGACTCTTCCGGCGATAATGTGGCGGCGGCTCCGGACATCGGATCCACTGCGTAGTGCTGCGACGCCGGCCACATCAAGTCCAGGTAAAAACCGTTTGAAAGGATTCCGCGATATCCCTGGCGCGCCGCCGCGGCCAGGGCGTCGGGTCCTCGCCAGGATTGAATGATCGAGTCTTTCGGCAAGCCCGGCGCTAGCACCTCATCCCAGCCAACCATGATTTTCCGATGCTTGGCGACGATTTTCCCCACGCGCTGCGTGAAATAGGTTTGCAGCTCGACGTTGGTTTTCAGATTGTGCGACTTCATGAACGCCTGAATCTTGGGATTCTCATTCCACTGTTTTCCATTTACTTCGTCGCCGCCCACGTGAAAATATGGCCCCGGAAACAACGCGGCCATTTCACCGAAGAATTTATCCAGAAATTTATAGGTTTGCTCTCGCGTGGGATCCATCGCCGGGTCGAAAATCCCCGATTGCCGTTCGATCGGATAGGGGCCGGGCGCGCTCGCCAGATCGGGATAGGCGGAAAACACGGCCGTCGCATGGCCGGGCACATCGAACTCTGGAATCACGCAGATGCCGCGCTCGCGCGCGTATTCAATCACACCTCGAATTTCTTCCTGCGTGTAGTAATGCCCATCGGTGCCGAATTCCTGCAGCTTCGGAAATGTTTTGCTCTCGACGCGGATGCCCTGATTGTCGGACAGGTGCCAGTGAAAGACGTTTAGCTTCACGGCTTCCATCGCGTCAAGCGTGCGCTCCACGTTGGCCACCGGCATGAAATGCCGGCTGACGTCGAGCATCAACCCGCGCCACTCGAAGCGCGGTTTATCCTCGATATGGATCGCCGGCGCGACGAACCCGCTGGGGCTAACGCTGACGAGTTGCAGAAAAGTTTGCAGCCCGTGCAGCGCGCCCAACGGATTCGGGGCGGATAATTTTGCTCCGCTCGCTGTTACGTCCAGAACGTAGCTTTCATCTTCGCCTGGCGCCACCACCTCTTTGTCGGCGCCCGCTGTATCCACCACTAGCGTGGCGGCGGAGGCTGCTGCGAGAGATTCGCTGAAT
>JBAVQT010000153.1:0-9845 GCA_049694295.1 Candidatus Acidiferrales bacterium | reverse complement strand
GGCAAGGGCAAGGGGCGATGGTCAGCCTTGTTCGGTGGTGTGCTCGCGCTGCTTCTTTGGATCGCACAAGGCATTAGCCTATGAGTGCGACGGGGGCCGCTACCCCTACGACGGCTACCCACAAGATCACCGGCAAAGAACGCGACGCCGAATCCAACCTCGATAACTTCAGGCGGGTGGCCCACTCTTTCGAGCTTTGACTTTGAGGGTGCCGCATGCTCGGGTTCTGAGCCTGGGGCTTTTGGGGGATGTTGTTTGACACTCGTCAACAAGTTGGCACGTCACTCCACCGGTTCGACATTGATCAGCATCTCTCCGCGCCGCTGATAGAACGCGTGGCTGCTCCAGGGCCAGTGCTCGGGATTATCCACGAGTCCGCGCTTGCGTGGAATTTGGGGAGCGGGTCGGTTGGCATTGCTGCGCGTGGAATTATTGGTGAGGAACGGTGTGAATTTCGGCGGCCTGGTCGGTGGGAATGCCGGTGCCGGGCGGATAGATGATGATTTCGACGTCTCCCCAGCCTGAGGCGGCGTCTCCGTCGGTCTTCTTTCCCATGCCCAGAGTCTTGAGCTGGGTATCGTCGAAGCCGAAATTGCCAACCAGGTAATCGCGCACCACGGCGGCCAGCCTTCTCGCGAACGGTATCAACTTTTTTCGCCACTGCGCTGACACGATTCCCGATTTCCGCGCCGGTTGCTAGAACGTGTAGACCACGTCGAACTGCAGCCGCTTGAGGAAGTTCTCGGGCGGAGCCGTTCCACCGAAATTGAGCGGCCTTCCGAACAAGCCCGTGAAGGAAAGCTGCACGTTGCGATGGACTTGATAGATGACCATGGCGCGATGCTCCGTGACGTTGCTGCCCTGCCGGATGTCGCTGTAGTCGAAGTTTGAGAGAACTGCTTCGCGCTCGATGAAAATGCGAGTGTAATCGAACTGCCAGTCTCCCCTTTCCTTCGCTCGCCCGACTTGTACTTCGCCCCAATAGCCGCGGCGCTGGCGGGAATTGCAGGCGAAGTTGGCCGACTGCGTGTAATTGACGCTTGCGGTATCCGCCGGTGCGGCCTTGATGTTCGCAATGTTGGCGCACGCTTCCGTGTTTTGAACGTAGTCGCCGATTAGCGCGACGGGCCACTTCTCGAATGGCGTCGTGGCGTCGAAACGCGCCAGCGAATCGAATAGCCCGAACTTCGACGCGAATTGCGCGTTGGTCACGCTGGTTACGCCGGTGGGATAGGTGGTGCCGTCGACTGTGACGATGTTCGTCGCGGTCGTGGTCACGATCGAATTCTGCACCGTGTTGCCCGTGCCCAACGGAAGCAGCCCCGTCAAAGGCGTCTGCGGATTTTTCGCGCTGGCTTTGGCGAGAGCCAGCGCAATCGGGTCGGCATGGTGGAAATTGTAAAACCCGGAATAGGCTCCAAACTTCAGCCACCTGCCCAATTGCCACGCGGTCTGCACCTGGCCTCCGTATACCGCGCTCATCACCAGACTTTGATTGTCGGTCGAGACGCCGGCTACTTGTGTAAACGGCAATTGAAATCCGACCAACGCGATTTTTTTCAGCACCGGCGTGGAATGCAGATCAAATGCCAGCGTCTCCGCAGCGCCTTCCGGATTGAGATCCTTGTCCCAGATGAGCTCAGTGTTGTACCAGGGATATCCGAATTTTCCGCCGGTTAGAGTTAACGCGTGGAATTGGTGCGGCGTGTAGTCGAGAAACGCCTTGTCGATGGCGATGGCTTTTCGCGTGTAGAAACCCGTTATGGTCTGGTTGGTGCTCGTGGGGTCGTTGATGTCGCCCGATGCCAGCGAGAAACCGCCGCTGAAATCGTCATTGAGCTTCGCATCGAGGTTCAGCCGAAAGCGAAAGCGTTCCCGGTTTTGATCGAGAGACTGGTTGGCCGGGCCGCCGAAGAAAGGCTCGTCTCGCAAGCGAAAATCGCCGCTGAACGAAAATGGTCCGAACTCCTTGAAGCGATCTTCAAGGTTTGCGATGCGGTTGGATCAGTCCTGAGGAGTCTGAGCCTGAGTGCCGGTCGCTTGAGGCGTTACGGACACATCAGGTCCGACGTTTGAAGCTATGACAGGCTCAGGAGACGCCGATGTGACGCCAAGCTTGGCCTCGATCGCGGATATCTTGGCGAGTTCGTCTTGCAGCGCGGTCCGCTCCGACTCAAGTTCCCGGCTGTGCTCGTCGAATTGCTTCGTCTGAGCCTGGACCGCCTCCTTCAGTTCTTGAAGTTCGAGCATAACGGGCGAGTTCGCATCCGCCGTCGGAGTGGTTTCTTTGGCGGATTTCGCCGTGGTGTCGGCGGACTTTGCGCTTGGTGCCGTATCGCCGGAAGACGCTGCGTCTCCCGCTACAACGCTTGTCGCAAATCCCATGTGGCCCAGGGCGAGGGCCAAGGCCACCGCGATTGCTTTTCGTTGCTGTATGAATCGTCTCCACATGGAAGTCTCCTGAGATTTTGTCGCTCGAAGCCTCCAGCTGAACTGGTGGGCCGAGCTCTTTCCTGCCGTCGAACGTCAAATCGGGCGTTTCCGCGCGAATTGTGCTCGGATGAATCAGACTTCTCTGAATTGGGCTAACGGATGAACTGCGACGGAATGCTTAGTTGCGGCTGCGACAACAGAGATCTGCGAGGGAGGTGTGGTCGAGGATGCGGGCGGTGGCGTTTCGAACATCCAGGAGAACGCGGAACAAAGGCCGGTGCTTGGGATCGCCATGCATGCGCTGGCGCAGGGATTCGGCGTCTTCGAACGGGGCGAGCGGACCATCAATTCTGCGAATGATCTCTCCAAGGAAAATCTCGGCCGGCGGCCTCTTGAGCTGATAACCGCCATGGGCGCCGCGATGGCTGGTTACGATTCGCGCGCGCTTGAGCTCCAGGAGAATTGCTTCCAGGAATTTTTCCGGCAACTGCTCTTCCACGGCGATATCTCGGATTTTGACCACACCCGTGGAATGCCGACGCGCCAACATGGTCAGCGCCTGCAAAGCGTAGAGTCCCCTTTGAGAAATTCTCATAACAGCGCGTCCATCCCCTACTAAACTGAGTAAGTCTAGTGAGTCACTAGACTTAAGTCAACGGGAAACACGTAGCATCCGCTCACTCCTTTTTCCAATCTAGTGCGGCAATCAAACCACTTTGTCTTCGCTCTTGGCGGACCTTGAACGCGAGACCGCATTGCGAATTCTCTCGCGCAATCCTTGACCGTTACCGCGGTGCCACCGTTTCCGGAGGCATGCTGTTTATGATTGCGCCGCGCGTTCGAGTTCCGCGATATTCAGTTTCTTCATTTGCAGCATGGCTTGCATCGCCTTCGGATGCCTGATGAGGTCGGGCAGGCGCGCCGGCACGATCTGCCAGGAGAGGCCGAATTTGTCCTTGAGCCAGCCGCATTGACTCTCGCTGCCTTCCGCGGATAACTTCGACCAATAGTCGTCCACTTCCTGCTGAGAATCGCACCGCACCACAAACGATACGGCCTCGGTGAATTTGAACAGCGGCCCGCCATTGAGCGCGGTAAATGGCTGGCCGTCGAGCTCAAACGCGATGGTCAGGACGCCGCCCGCAGGCCTGCGGGTGTCGTCGCTCGTGCGTAACGCATCGAGACGGCGCGAGTTCTTGAAGACGGTAAGGTAAAAGTCGACAGCCTCCTCGGCATTGGCATCGAACCAGAGAAATGGCGTAATGCGGGGAAAGTTCTCCAAAGCGCTCATTGAAAAAACACCTCATTTTCTGGAGTCATGTTCTCTTAAGCCGCCCGGTCTTCGTGTTCCGGGCCGGAGCCATGGCGGCGACCAGCCTCGCATTGTAAACACATATAGCTTGCACTATGCAAGTGACCTGATATAGCCTTCTCCCGTGAGCAGGAAATCCACGCCGCAACGCCGCTCGGCATGCCCGGTCAGCGTCTCGCTGGATATTTTCGGCGACCGCTGGTCGCTGCTGATAGTCCGGGACATGATGGTGCGCGGCTACCGCACTTTCCGCGAGTTCCAGCAGGCCGGCGAGAACATTGCCACCAACATCCTTTCCGACCGCCTCGAGAAACTCGAAGCCGGGGGCCTCATCAGCTCCGAGCCGGTGTCCGGCGACGGGCGCAGCAGCCACTACCGCCTTACGACCAAAGGAATTGCGCTCGCGCCGGTGCTGCTGGAGCTGCTTATCTGGGCCGCGCACCACGAAGACACCGGCGCGCCCTGCGCTTTCATCGAGCGGATGGAACAGAATCGCGCGGGAGTGCTTGCCGAGACGTATCGGCGATGGGAGCAACGCGATCCCACGCCTCTTATTCCGCACTTCGACTCGCCGGTTAAATCCAAAAAAGGCAGAAAAACAGGATGAAGCTAAACACCTATCTCAATTATGGCGGCAACTGCGAGCAAGCTTTCCGCTTCTACGAAAAGCACCTCGGCGGAAAAATTACGGCGATCATGACCCACGGCGAACAGCCAGGTGCGAACGATGTGCCGTCCGATTGGAAGAAGGCCATCCTCTACGCCCGCATGACCCTCGGGGAAACGGACATTATGGCCAGCGATGTCCCCCCGGACCGTTTCCAGCCGATGCGCAGCGTCTATCTCTCGCTCAGCGTCGCCAGCTCGGAAGAGGCCGAGCGCATTCACGCATTGCTCGCCGAGGGCGGCCAAATCTTCATGCCCATGGCGGAGACGTTTTTTGCGCTGCGTTTTAGCATGCTGAGGGATAAATTCGGCACTTCCTGGATGATCATTCACGAGCGTCCAGCGCCGCGCCAGGCCTGAATCGATCTTCATGCGTGTAGAATAACTGCCTCCGAGGAGAGCGAACGTGTCATTTCTTCGCGATTTGAAAGTTGCTGTGCGTTCTTTGGCGCGAGCTCGGGCGCTGTGGATTACCGTGGCTGTCACCCTGGCTCTGGGCATCGGCGCCAACGCGGCTATCTTCAGCGTCGTTCGAGGCGTGCTGCTGCGGCCGCTCGCAAACCGCGACGAAGACCGCTTGCTTTACCTTCGCCAAAGCGCCCCGGGCATCGGCGAGGACAACGCCACCTTCTCGGTGCCGGAAATCAGGGACCTCGGCAGCGGGCTGAAGACCATCAAGGAGCTCGGCACTTTTTCGGAGATCGACTTCACCATGGTCGGACTCGGCGAGGCGCGCGAGATTCATGCGGGCGTGGTGGACGGCAACTACTTCGACGTGATGGGGCTTCGTCCGGTGCTGGGGCGCTTACTGGGCCCCAGCGATGACGGCCCAAACGCCGCGGGTGCCGCGGTGTTGACCTATCGATTCTGGCGCACCTCGCTGCATTCCGATCCCAGCGTGATTGGAAAATCAATCCGCCTCGGGAGCGGCGATGGCACGCGTTCGGCGGTCATCGTCGGCGTGCTGGAACCATCGGTGCCATATCCGGTGGAAACTGAACTGATCGCCAACGTGGTCACCAGTCCACACCACCTGTCCGCGACCATGGTGACCGGCCGCGAACATCGCATGACCGAAGTGTTCGCGCGGCTGGCGCCGGGCGCCGAACTTGATTCCGCGCGCGCGGAAATTCGCACGGTGTACGCGTCGATGCTGGCATCGCATCCGGAGGTATATAAGCCCGCGGATCATTTCACAATTGATGTGACGCGAATGCACGATCAGATCAATTCGCGCGCCAACACCGTGCTGTGGGTGCTGTTTGCGGCATCCGGATTGTTGTTCGTGATCGCCTGCTCGAATGTCGCCAACCTCTTTCTGGCGCGCACCGTGCGCCGCGAATCGGAACTTGCGGTGCGCGCTGCGTTGGGAGCGACGACAGCGGCCCTCCGGCGCTCTCTCTTAGCCGAGAGCATCGTGCTATGTGGCAGCGGCGCACTCGCGGGCATTGCGATCGCGGCTCCGATGGTGGCCGTGCTGGCGCGCTATGCATCACGCTTTTCGGTTCGCGCGGAGGGCCTGACTCTTGATTTCAGTTTGATTTGGATCGGGGTTGCGCTCGCGTTGATGGCCTCGGTTTTCCTGGCATTTGTTCCGCGGCTGCCTTCCGCGGACGCGTCGCGCGGCTTTGGACTGACGAGCAGCGGTGTCCGCGTCACCGGTGCGAGCCGGCGCCGGCTGCGCATTTTTGCGGTTACGCAAATCACCGCGTCGTTCCTGTTGCTTGCCGGAGCCGGCGCGCTGTTAACGACTCTGCTGGCGCTGGAAAGGACGCAGCCACCGTTTGAAACGGCGCACGTTCTCGCGGTGAACTTGCCTGTGATGAATTACGGGAAAACGCCGGAGCAGGTGCGTGATTTCTACCGCGACGTACAGAGCCGGATCAGCGCCCTGCCGGGAGTCGAACACGTCGCATCCGGCTTCGGCGTTCCCTGGCGCGATGGCCGCGAGTTAGGTATCCGGTTTTCATTCGCTGTCGAGGGCGCGCAGCGCGAAAACGGCCAGGAAGATCCGCGCGCGCGATTTCGGTCGGTATCATCGGGATTTTTCGAGACCTTGGGAGTGCCGATTCTGGAAGGCCGCGATTTCATGGACAGCGACCGCGATGCCGCCGAACCTGTAGTGATCATCAATCAGAGCGTCGCGCAGAAGTTGTTTCCCGGTCAGGAGGCGGTGAACCGGCACATCTGGTGGACGGATGGCGTGATGAAATTTATCGGCATCAGCAACGGCCCGCGACGGATTGTCGGCGTGGTGCCCGATGTTGATGACGAAAACATCATCCCATCGCCGGCCATGACCATATATCAGCCGGACGACGATGGCTGGACCGGTCGTCTGTTTGTGCGCACCAAGAATGACCCATACGCACTCGTTCCCACCATCACTCGCACGATCCACGAGATGTCTGCCGACCAGCCCGTCGAGCGAGCCAGCACGCTGGACGATATTCGCGCGGAAGTTCTCACGCCCGACCGGCTCAATGCCATCGTGTTCGGCGGGTTCGCCGGGGTGGCGCTGCTAATTTCCGTGGTGGGAGTGGCGGGCGTGCTCGCCTTTTCGGTGAGCGGGCGCACGCGCGAATTCGGAATCCGCATGGCTCTGGGCGCGCAGCCACGCAGCATTCTTACCGACGTGCTTTCGGAAGGATTGGTGATCGCGGCTATAGGCGTAGTTACGGGTGTGGTAGTCGGTTTTGCCTTGGCGCGGACGATTGGGGGCTACAGCGCGGAGGTGAAACTGCCGGGGCCGCTGCCTTTGATCGCATCTGCCGCCGTAATTCTTGCAGCTGCGGTGATCGCGTCGGCGCTGCCTGCGGCCCGGGCGGCACGAGTAGATCCGGTGCAGGCGCTGCGCTCGGAGTAAGCCGGGTCTCGGAAGGGGATTGGCCCATGTGCAGGAACATCAGGACACTCTTTAATTTCGATCCTCCCGCAACTGCGGAAGAGGTTCGCGCCGCTTCGCTGCAATTCGTGCGGAAAATCAGCGGATTCAATAAGCCATCGAAGGCCAACGAAGGCGCTTTTCTCGGCGCCATCGATGAAATTGCGGACGTCTCGGCTCGCCTTCTGCAATCCCTCGCAACCAACGCGCCGTCGAAAAATCGCGAACAAGAAGCTGCCAGAGCCACAGCCCGCGCCGCCGAGAGATTCGGCGCCTGAGTCCATTACCTCGGCTCGCTATTCATTTGGACTGCGTGCGCGATACGTTCGGAATCTGAAAGTAAAAATGATAGTGGTTTCGGCAGCCGGGATTGAACGTCTCCCGGCAGGCCGGACAGCGCGAGTCGCACTGCATGTACTGGCGAATGGTCAGTTCCACGCCGCAGGCCCCGCATAGAATGGCCTTCTGGTTCCACTCGTCCTCCGGCCAGACTTCGAGAGCGTGATCGGCGAGCGTCTGGTGGCATTCTTTGCACGCGTAGTACACACCGCAACATTTCATCTTGATCGCGATAATGTCCGCTGAACCATGATAGTGACCACAGCGAGTTTGTGGATCGAGATCAACGCCTCGCACGCATGGAAAATTCGAGTTCATCAGTCTTCCCAGCGAATACGTTACAACAGGCGCGCAAAGCCAGACGCTGTAACTTTTGAAGGGCAAGTGGGTCTAAGCTGTAGTGTCAGGCCCTGCCTTGGCGGAGCTATCGAGCGGGCCCCGTTCGGTCGGAGAGCGCTTTACACCAATACCATGGTCATCTATCTCCTGGCATTTGTCGGCGGCGTCCTGACGATCCTGAGCCCGTGCATTCTTCCGGTGCTTCCTTTCGTGTTCTCGCGAGCCGACCAGCCTTTCCGCCGCTCGGGTCTGCCTCTGCTCGTTGGCATGGCGCTCACGTTTTCGCTGGTGGCCACAGCGGCTGCATTCGGCGGACACTGGGTGGTACGCTTGAATCAGGGCGGCCGCTACGCCGCCATGTTCGTTTTTCTCGTATTGGGAGTCAGCCTGCTTTTTCCATCGCTGGCCGACGCCCTTGCGCGGCCGTTGGTTCGCGCCGGTAGCCGGCTGCAGGGCGGTCCATCGTCGAAAAGCAGCGCCGGCAGATCGTTTCTGCTGGGAGTATCCACTGGCTTGCTTTGGGCCCCGTGCGCGGGACCCATTCTTGGTCTGATTTTGACCGGCGCCGCGATTCAGGGGCCGGGAGTTCGTTCGTCTTTCTTACTGATGTCTTATGCATTGGGCGCCGCAACTTCGCTGGCAATTGCGCTCCTTGCAGGAAAGAGGGTGTTCGCCGCTATGAAGCGCTCGTTGGCTTTTGATGTCTGGATTCGCCGCGCCCTTGGCGTTGCGGTAATCGTGGGAGTGATCGCCATCGCGCTCGGCTGGGATACCAACCTGCTTACCAGGTTTTCCTTCGTCAACACGGCCGAAGCCGAAACGCATTTGCTGAACGCGCTCGGTCCGGCGAAGTCCGCATTTCTTCCGGTCCGCGCCGCCCAGCCCCAGGTGGTTCTCGGCGACGAGGGGCCCATGCCTGATTTGAGCGGGGCCATTGCCTGGCTCAACTCGCCGCCGTTGACGGCGAAATCTCTCCGCGGCAAAGTCGTCCTCGTGGATTTTTGGACGTATTCCTGCATCAACTGTCTGCGCGCATTGCCTTACATCGAAGGCTGGGCAGCAAAATACAAAGATGCCGGCTTGGTGGTCATCGGCGTGCACACGCCGGAGTTCGCATTCGAGAAAGACCGGGCCAACGTCGAAAAAGCCGTCCGCGATCTGAAGATCACCTACCCCGTCGCCATAGACAGTAATTACAGAATCTGGCAGGCCTTCAACAACGAATACTGGCCGGCGCACTATTTTATCGATGGCAAGGGCCGGATTCGATATCACCATTTCGGCGAAGGCGAATACGCCGAGTCCGAGCGCGTGATTCAGGAGCTTCTCAAGGAAAACGGCGCGCAATCGCTTTCCGCGGGAGTGATCGACGTCTCAGGCAGCGGTGCGGAAGCGGCGCCGGATAACAAAGATGTCGCTTCTCCCGAAACTTATATCGGATACAAACGCGCCGAGAATTTTGCTTCGGTGGAATCGATCGCTCGAGATTCACGCAAGGTCTACACCACGCGCCCCAGGCTTTCGCTCAATCAGTGGGCTTTGAGCGGAGCTTGGAACGTAGGCAGCGAAAGCGCCGTGCTCGAGGCGGCTCCCGGCAAGATTGTTTTCAGGTTTCATGCGCGCGATCTTCATCTGGTGCTGGGGCCAAGGAAAAATGGCAAGCCGATTCGCTTCGTGGTCAAGATCGATGGCACGGCACCCGGCGAGGATCACGGCAGCGATACCGACGCCAGCGGCGCGGGCACTGTGCAAGAGCACCGGCTGTATCAGCTGATTCGTCAAAAGGGCGCGGTAGAAGACAGAACTTTCGAGATCGAATTCCTCGATCCCGGCGTGCAGGCGTTTGCTTTTACGTTTGGATAAAATCAAAGC
>JBAVQT010000152.1:0-2806 GCA_049694295.1 Candidatus Acidiferrales bacterium | reverse complement strand
ATTCTGAATCAGCTCGAAGATGGCGCGCATCTTGGGGCTGGTGCCGATGATGTGGTCGAGACCGGTGAGACGGCGAATCTCGCGGCGGAGATAGGTGGCTTCTTTCTTGAGGGCCAAATTTTCCGCGACGATTTGGACGGCGGAGCGCAGCTCGTCAACCAGGCGATCGCCCTTGACGACGTAGCGGTCGGCTCCGAAATTAACGGCGTCAATGGCGGTGGTAACGGTGGGTACGCCAGTGATGAGAATAAAAACGGTGGAGGGCGAAACTTCCTTGGTGTAACGCAGGAGATCGACGCCATCCATGTCGGGCATGCCGATGTCCGAGATGACGATGTCGTAGACCTGCGAAGCGAGGCGGCGCTTGGCGGCTTCGCCGTTGGAGGCGACTTCGACCTTGTGGCCTTCCTTGCGGAAGGAAATTTCGAGCAATTCGCAGATGGAACGCTCGTCATCAACAACCAACAGCTGAGCCATAGCGCGCTACCTCTTTCCGACGGGACGAAGAATTTCCTGTTGCGGTTGCGAATCGACGAGCCACTGAGCGCCCGAGACGGCCACAGAATCGGAGCGGACGGCGCGAGGGAGCTCGATGATAAATTCGGCGCCGGAGTTCTCGCGGGATTCGACGCGAATGCTTCCGCGATGCCCTTGCAAGATCTGGTAGACGACGGCGAGACCCAGGCCCGTGCCGCCGACGAAGCCGGACTGGAATGGCTCGAAGATGCGGGACGCCTCGCGGGAATCGAGGCCGACGCCGGTGTCGGCGATAGAGACGCGCACGGATGACGCTCCGGACTCGATGGAGACGGTGAGGATGCCGCCCTCGGGCATGGCGCGCAGGGCGTTGTTGCACAAATTCCAGAAAACCTGCTTGATGCGGTCGCGATCGGCGAGGGCGCGAACGATGCGCGATTTAAATTTGCGCTCGATGCGATATTTTCCGGCGAAGCCGGCGTCGTGCTCGAGAAGCACGAGAGTTTCCTCGAGAAGCGCGGAGAGATTGAGATCGGTGAAGGAGTAGGTCTTCTCGCGAGAGTAGTCGAGAAAATCGGTGATGATCTGATTGAGGCGCTGCGACTCGCGGCTGACGATGTGGACGAGCTTCTTGTCATCGTCATCGAGCGGAGCCAGACGGGCCAGCTCCTTGAGCGCGCCGGTCATGGCGGCGAGCGGCTGGCGAATTTCGTGAGCGATGGCCGCGGAGAGGCGGCCCAAGGCAGCCATGCGTTCCTTGGTGACGACTTCCCTTTCCAAGCGCTTGAGCTCGGTGAGGTCCTGGAAATTAAAGACGAATCCGGCGGCGCGATTCTGGCGGCGCAGAGGCGAAATGGAAAGGCCGAGAAAGCGGGTGGCGCCCGCAACGGTGACGAACTCGACTTCCTTGCGGCTGGCGAGCGGATTGCCTTGCTCGTCCGTTTCAACGGGCCAGAAACTGGGGAACACGCCGGTGATATTTTCGCCGCGCGAGACGAAGCGGCCCGCGATTTCCGCGCCGGAACGATTGACGAGCAGGATGCCGCCTTGGAGATCGGTGGTGAGCAGGCCGCCGCGCATGGATTCGATGATGTCCTGGTTGAAAGCGCGCAGGTCTTCGAGCTCTTCGCTTTTTTCGTCAAGCTCGACGCCTTTATTGCGGAGAATCTGGGCGAGCAGGCTGCCGAGATAGGCAACCGCAAAAAATGCAAAGAAGTTAGTGGCCAGCCAGAACTCGAGGAATCGCTCGCTGGGCATTATGCCGGCCGTGGGCGGGATTACGTTGTAGAGACTGAGCTCGATAATGCTGCCAAGCAGGACAAAACTGCATCCTGCGACGATGAAGGCGCCGCGCCGTGAAAACAGAATGCTGGCCATGAGAATAGCCAGCAGGTAGAGCGAAGAGAAATAACTCTCGTGGCCGCCAGTGGCGTAGACCACGCCGGTGATCATAGCCAAGTCGCAAACCGTCTGGACCTGAGCGTGCCAGCGCCAATCGGGAGCCCAGCGCGCGAGAAGCACGTAGCCGGCCGAAAGCGCGTACCACAGCAGGATGAGCGAGATAAAGGATCGAACCGGAACGGAAAGCGGCATCAGATGGCGGACGCCGAGAACGGTGACCAGCAAGAAGGTAACGATCAGGAAGCGGGCGCGGCCCAGCCAGCGTAGCCAATCATTTAAGTTGGGTGTGGGTCCCATGGTGAATGCGTCGCAAGTTCCCCGCCCCACTGGGCTGGAAGCCCGAGGGGAATACAGCGTTGCGATCGTTTGCGGTGCGAGCCGCGGAACGCGGCCCGCGGCCAAGCGGGCGCGACCTTTCCAGGAGGCGCGCCCGCAGCCAGACCGCAGGAAGCCGGACTAGTGTTTTCCGGCGAGTTCGCCGATGAGCGAAAACAGCGGCAAGTACATGGAAATGACGATGCCGCCGACCACCACGCCGAGGAAGACGATCATGATGGGCTCGAGAGCCGTCAGAAGGTCTTTCACGGCAGCGTCCACTTCGTCCTCGTAAAAGTCGGCAATTTTCTGGAGCATGGCGTCCATGGCGCCGGTCTGTTCGCCGACGCCGATCATCTGGGTGACCATGCCGGGAAAAACTCCGGTTTCCTTGAGCGGATCAACGAGCGAGCGGCCGGCTTCGACTGCCTTTCGGGTGGCCGTAATAGCGCGTTCGACGACGGCGTTGCCTGAGGTACGCGCGGTGATGTCGAGACCTTCGAGGATGGGAACACCGCTCGAGATCAGGGTGCCGAGCGTCCGCGTGAATCGGGCCACAGCAATCTTGCGGAGCAGATTACCGATGAGCGGGACCTTGAGCACAATGGTATCC
>JBAVQT010000151.1:0-2297 GCA_049694295.1 Candidatus Acidiferrales bacterium | reverse complement strand
GTGTCCGCCATCAGAGTGACGCCCTGATTGGCGTGAATCGCCTGCGTGAGCATGCTGAGAGTGGCCGCTACGGCGATGACCAGGATCGCGGTGGCTACCATCAACTCGATGACGCTGAATCCGGCTTGGCGCTTCATGCTGTGTCTCCCTCGCATCGGGCTATGAGTATTCCGAGATATTGGTCTGGAGCGTGTAGGTGCGCGTAAAAGCGCCGGTGGTAAACGTCACCACCACCGTGATCGACCGCAGTCCCGCGCGGCCCGGCACATCGGCGATGGTGATCTGGCGAGTGAAACCCGACAGCGGCACTTTGACATCGTCAGCGGTTCCCAAGATGCCGTCTGGGCCGGGAGTCAAAATGTAGTCCGGTATGTTGCAGTTGTCGTCCGCGGTGCCAACGATGCCATCCGGACCTGGATCGCAAAGAGGCTGAGGACCCGCAAGAAAGATGCCCCCAGTGCCGGTGTTGTTGATATTGACCCAGGAGGCCTGCTGGATGTCGCGGGCGGTGTAGATGGATTCCACCGCTTCGGCGGCTTTTTGGTGAGCGATGAATGCCTTCTGCGAACCGTTCATGTAGACCAGCCCGGTAGCGAGCATGGCCGCAAGACTCAAAACGCCGACCGAGAGAACCACCAGGGCGATGACGGTCTCGACGAGCGTGAAGCCGGCCTGTTCGCCAGGGCGGCGGTTGCTAGCGCTCATATACGCACTCCTTGCGGAAATTGAAATCGTTCTCATTGCTGAAACCAACCCGGCCCAGTGCCGGACCAGGACTTAATACGGCCGGTGGTGCCTAGAATCGTAAGGGCCCGCCCAGCCACCAGATTGCCCCTGGTCGCGGTTAGAAAAACTGTCCCGTTGACTGGAATTCCGTTGGCATTCGTAAACGAGCCGTCGCTTTGAAATTCTAGGATGGTGCCAACCGCATAGGCTGCGCCGCCAAAATAGATGGCGCTGCTCTTGCCGAACCCATCGGGTGTGTCTGGCTCGCCGGCGGTAAGACCAAAGTTGACGCCTGGTTGAATCGGAATCGTGGAAAATGGAGCGCCGGCGACGACGCCTGTCTGCGAAACCTGGGTGAGCGAAACGGTGGAATTCCCGAAAGCGTCGGCGCCGAACGTCAGAAGAACTGGCGCGCGTTCGGAAACGGCCGTTTCGCGGCCCTGCCGGAGAGCGCCCTTGACCTCAGCTTCGCCCGCGTTAGCGCGGAATTGGAGCAGCGCGGGCTGGTACTGAATGATAGCCATGGCGCTGACGATCAGGATTACGCACACGACGATCAGCATTTCGATCAGCGAAAAACCGCGCTGACTCCGACCGTTATTGCCCAAGCTGTTTTGTGGCGTCTCCGGGATCACATTCACACCCTCTAATCGCCTTTGCGGAGCAGGCGAATCTGAGAAAGTCACGACGGATGGTGCATGTCTCAGGCCATGTCTGGCTGGCTGCATCTAGCTGGTAATACTGTATTTATATCCATTCAGAAAGAGGCCTCCATTCCCATTGCTAGGAGAGGGATAGAAAGGTTACAGGAATGGATGCCAGCTACAGTGATTCAGGTAGGGCCCCCGAGAGCTTCCCGAAGCTTCGGAAGCCTTGTGGCTGCGGCGGGCGCCGAGTATGCTGCGCCGGACGCATCGGCAACCATCGAGCGGAGGAGATGCCCGTGATGATCATGAAATTGGCGGCGGACCCGCGGGCCACGCCGCTGTACGACTTTCTAAGCAGCGGCGCGCGCCGGTTTCTGGATTGGCCGCTATTCCAAATGGGAAAAGTGGCGATCACGCCGATTTTCCTGATCAAGTGCGCGATTTTTTTGGCCGCGCTGAGCCTGCTCTCGACCCTGGCGAAAAAATTCCTCGCCAAGCGCGTGCTGTCGCACACCAAGATCGATCGCGGCCGGCAGTACGCGATGGTGCGCGCATTCGGTTACGTGATTTTTCTGCTGGGACTGATCGTGGGGCTGGATTCCACGGGTCTCAATCTGCGCAGCCTGGTGGTGGTAGGAGGCGCGCTGGGAGTTGGCATCGGGTTCGGGTTACAGAACGTGGTGGCCAACTTCGTGGCGGGGTTGGTGATTCTGTGGGAACGGCCGGTGCAAGTCGGAGACTTGATTGACGTGGGCGGGACGGTTGGAGAAGTGGTGCGGATCGGAGCCCGCGGCACGTGGGTGCAGACCTTCGACAACGAAGTGATCATCGTGCCGAATTCCGATTTCATCAACAACAAAGTGACCAACTGGACCGCGAACGATCGTACCGTGCGGTTTTCGATTCCTGTAGGCGTTTCGTATG
>JBAVQT010000150.1:0-8064 GCA_049694295.1 Candidatus Acidiferrales bacterium | reverse complement strand
CCCGCCTCGTCCCATGCCCCCGCCACCGGCCTCTGGGACCGGCGACGCTGCAGCGGGCAAATTAGGAGCAGCCGCGCCCCCTGGCGCGCTCCAACTCGCGGTGACCTCGGCGCTCCGCGCCCAAGGTGAATCAAACAGTATCTGATGGATGTCTTTATCGTCCCATTGCTGGTATGGCTTCGTTTTCCACGGCGAATCGCTGGCCCAGGCGATGGCCGCCAGCATCAGTAGCGCGACAGCAGCGACGCGCATCTTCGCGGCGGCGCCTCGGAACGTTGGAATGCCCCTCAATCCGCTCATGTCCTCACCCAAGTCTAGCGGCCGGCTCGAAATTGGAAACCGGAATTCGGCGGCCTCGCCGGATGGCTAGTTTATCTCGCAAAAATTAATCAAACGCACGCCTTTTTCCTCGATCGCTCGCCTCACGCCGGAATCGAGCAGGGCGTCCAGCTCGAGCTGGCGTTCGCGCCCCAGGCGCGAGCCGGTCGCCGCAAGGTCGGCGTCATATACGCCGGGATGCAGCATGATCTCGGTGCGGCCCGCAGGCAACTCGGCGATCAGATGGATAAGCGCCGCGGCGCCGATCTGACCGGTCGAGGCTAAACCCAGAAAATTATCGGGCGTGCGAAGTCCGTGGCGGCGAGCCAGTGTGTCAAAGCGCGGCGCCGCCAGGCGAGCGGCCGCGGCAGCCCCAAACTGTTTTGAAATAAATGGCCCGCGCTGGCGCCACGAGTCCCATGAATCTCGAAGATTTTCAAAGGGCTTGCGAACTCGCGCGACACCCAATTCGTTCGCCACCCGGCAGAGCGCGCCCATCACCCGCGGGTGGGCATGAGTGTGCTTATGAGAGTCAAGATGAGTGGGTTCAATGCCGGCCGAGCGAATTTTCTGTATCTGAGCGCGAAATTCGCGCTCTACGTCCACCACCCGTATCAGGCCCGCGCTCAAGCGCGCGATAAAGGAAGGCAGCGAATCCGGCAGCAGGCCCGCTGCGCCCGCGAGCGAAGGAATTTCATCCGGCGGAGCCACGGATCGTCCCCCGATAAGCACCAGGTGGCAACCGACACCGAGCGATACACACTGTTTCGCGCGCGACACAGCGTCGTCAAAGGCATCGCCGTTGGCCATCAGCGTGGCGCTGGTGAGTACGCCTTCGCGATGGGCGCGGAGAATCCCGTCGTTGATGCCGCGCGTATAGCCGAAATCGTCCGCGTTGAGGATTAGTTCGAGCAATTTGCATCCGGCGAAACTCTTACGGAAGGCAAATCATAGCATGGCGCGCGGTGCCGCTCGCGCTGCGCACGAAGCAGGGGCATTGCGAGACTACGGAAGGATTCGCGCTATGACTGAGAGCGAAGAGATCGGAGAGCGGAAGACGAAGGCAATTTCAAAGCCACTCTTCGGTCCAGGTGACGGAAAATTGTGAACGCGCTGTAATAGTTTTCAACAGTTCTGTTGAAATCTTTGTGGAAAAGAGTTTTTCGATCGCCGAAAACGTCGCGGCAGCCGAGGCTTAGTCCTGTTTGCACTACTTCGGTGCAACTCCGCGCGATGCGCGCGCCTTTTCCAAAAGATTTTCGAGGCGGCGACGATCGGATCGAGCAGCGCGTTGCCACACGTGGAAAAAAATCCGTTGTGGGAAGATTTAGTACCAGCGTGGCGGCGACTCGAGCTTGATTTCCACTGTTTGCTGTTCCGCTTCGATGTCGTACCACTTCCCAAACGTCCGCCACCCCTTGGCATAAATCTGAATCAGAATTTTTCCCTGAGGAATTTCGGGGACTTTGACGGTGCCGTCCTGATTCGTCTTCAGATCGAGCTCGGCGAGTTTGTCTTTACGCAGGAAGCCGCCCGACTCGGGGAAGCGGATGTAAACCGAAGCATTCTCGACAGCTTTGCCGGAGCTGTTGGTGACGACGATCTTGATTTTCGTCGTCCCGGGATCGCCAGGCTTCTTGGCTTCCGCGCCTGTGGAGGCTGAACTCCCTTGGTCGGCCGCGTGGTCAGATGGTTCCGAGGTTGACTGACCCGAAGATGAGCCTTGAACGCTCGAAGTGCCTGAACCGGAAGAACCTTGAGCCGCGGCGGGACCGGCAATCAGCGCGGTCACCGCGAGAAGGAATACCGCCTGACCAATCCCTGGAAGAAATCTGCGTGGGCTTCTCGCATTCATGTCACTTACGGTTGTACTCCAATCCAGCGTCACCCTCAAGTGCGTCGTCCTGGACACAATTGCCGTGCAAATTGAAACGGTAGATCGCAACGCAATGCAGGGCGCCTGGATTCCCGCGGATCGTTGAACTAATCAGCCTGCTTTGACACAAGCTCCGCACCGAGCCATCGTCTTTTGCGAACTTGCAGGTATGATAGAGCCTTGCGATGGCCGGCCCCGAATCCGTGAGGGTGCGCGAACTCTAGCCACTGCCGCAATTGCCGCCAGCGCGAGCCATATCTCCCTCATCTCATGGTGTCGGACCGAGTGCGGGGCGAGTGTGAGCGCTGAATCCAGGAGACCAGCAATGGGTTTTTCGACCGACGCAATTCACGTGGGCCAGGAGCCGGATCCGCAAACCGGCTCTATCGTGGCGCCGATCTATCAGACTTCGACCTACGTTCTCGAAGCGATGGGCAAGAGCAAGGGTTATGACTATGCCCGCACCAACCATCCGAACCGCAAGGCGCTCGAGCGGACGATTGCCAAACTGGAGGGCGGCCATGCCGCCTACGTCTTCACGTCGGGGATGGCCGGGATTGACGCTGTCTTCCGGCTGCTGCGGCCCGGCGATCATGTAATTCTTTCACAAGCGGTCTACGGCGGCGTTTTCCGGCTCACCACGCAATTGCTGGTTCAGTTTGGAATTGAGTTCAGCTACGTGGATACCACGCGCCTCGAAGAAATCGCGCAGGCCATCCGGCCGTCCACCCGCATGCTATACATCGAGACGCCCACAAATCCTACGATGATCGTAACCGACCTGGCGGCCGTGGCGCGGTTAACTCACGAGCGAAAGCTGCGGCTGGTGGTGGATAACACGTTTCTTAGTCCCTACTTGCAGCAGCCCATCGCCCTGGGAGCGGACATCGTCGTGCATTCCATGACCAAATATCTCAATGGTCACAGTGATTGCACCGGCGGAGCCGTGGTGCTCACCCGCTCCGAAGACGCGGAAAAGATTTATTTCGTGCAGCGGTCGGCGGGCGCGGGCCTGGCGCCAATGGATTGCTTCCTGATCTCGCGCGGAATCAAGACGCTGGCGGTGAGGATGGAGCGGCACGACAAGAATGGCGGCGAAATCGCGAACTTCCTCAACGGCCATAAGAAAGTGCAGCGCGTGATCTACCCGGGGCTCGCTTCCCACCCGCAGCATGAAATTGCCCGGCGGCAGCAGCGCGGCTTTGGCGCCATGATTTCTTTCGATCTAGGATCGCTGGCCGCGGCGCAGACTTTGTTGAATCACGTGAAGCTATGCTCTCTGGCCGAAAGCCTTGGGGGCGTCGAGACACTGATCTCGCACCCCGCCAGCATGACGCATGCTTCGGTGCCGCTGGAAATTCAGAAGAAGATCGGAATCACGGAGGGGTTGATTCGCCTCTCGGTCGGAATTGAGGACGTCGAAGACCTGGTCGCGGATCTCGACCAGGCGCTCGCGAAAGTCTAGCGGGAATCTCGTCGGGATTCCGCTTTCGCTGGCCTCGCCGGCCGATCACTCCGGGCCGCCACGGATTCGGCAATCCAGGCAAGATAGCGCGCTGAACCCTCGACGATCGGCAGAGAGATGATCTCCGGTGTGTCGTAGCTATGCAGGCGTCGCACCGCAGCCTCCAGCGCTCGAAAACGGCGCGAACTGGTCTTGATCACCAGCAACGCCTCGCGTGCGGATTCCACCGCGCCCTTCCAGCGGTAAATCGACTGGACCGGGATCTCCAAAATGTTGACGCAGGCCGCCAATCGGGCGGTGACCAGAGCGAGGGCGATCTTGCGCGCCTCCGTACCGTTCGCGCAGGCGACCAGCACCACACGGTAGTTCGAAATCCTCGGCACGATTCTCCCCTTTCAAAATCCCGCGCCGGAGCGCGCCGCTCGCGCTTCCCTTTACTCTTGCGCGGAACAACCAGGCGATTCCTGTATGTCGCTCGCCTGCGAGGCAAGATACAATACCGCCGCGTGATGAGCCAAGCGATCCATTTTGGAACTTCGGGCTGGCGCGGCGTGATCGCCGACGATTTCACGTTTGGCAATGTCCGGCGAGCCTCGGCAGCCGTCGCCGGGCACCTGCTCACCAAGAAAAAATCTCCCCGCGTCATCGTGGCTCACGATACCCGATTTTTCTCGCCGGAATTCGCCCGCTCTTCGGCCGAAGTGCTCCGCAAATATGGCTGCCGCGTGATCCTTTGCACGGCGCCGGTGCCCACGCCCGTGGTGGCTCACGCGATCGTGCACAACGAACTCGATGGCGGCATCAACATCACCGCCAGCCACAATCCTTTCTCCTACAACGGGCTGAAATATTCGGGACCCGAAGGCGGCCCGGCGCTGCCGGAATCGACCGAAGACATCGAAAAGCGCGCGACCAAGGTCGATTCGGTCGCCGCGCCCGGCGAAGATCCCAAAGCGCAATTCGAATCGATCGATACGCGCGCGCCTTACTTCGCGCAGCTCGCCAAATTAGTGCGCTTCGACGTGCTGTCCCAAGCCAAGGGCGAATTCGTCTTCGACGCCGTGCACGGATGCGGCGCCGGCTGGCTCGATCGCGCCCTCAGCGATCGCGGGATTCGCGTGACTTCGATTCGTACCGAGCGCGATGTGCTGTTTGACGGCGGCGCCCCCGATCCTTCCGAGGAAAATCTCGGCGCGCTGAAAAAACTGCTGCTCGAAAAAAAGGCTCTCGCCGGCCTCGCCACCGATGGCGACGCCGACCGCTACGGCATTCTCGATCGCGATGGCACGTTCATTCAGCCCAATCACATTCTGGCTTTGCTCTTTGATTATCTGCTCGAGACGCGCGGCGCAAAACTTGGCGCGGTGAGAAGCGTGGCCACCTCGCATCTGCTCGATGCCGTCGCAAAACTCTACGGCGTCAAGCTCTACGAAACTCCGGTCGGCTTTAAATACATTGGCCCGTATCTGCGCAGAGATGAAATCGTAATCGGCGGCGAAGAAAGCGCCGGGCTCACGGTTCGGGGACACGTCCCGGAGAAAGACGGAATTTTGGCATGCCTGCTGGTGGCGGAAATGATCGTGGCGCGGCAAGCATCGGTCGGCGAGCAATTGCGCGATCTATTTCGCCGCGTGGGTCGCGAATACTGGCCGGTGCGCGAAAATCTGCACGTTAGCGCCGAAGTTCAATCGCGCCTGGGCCAGCGGCTGAAGGGCGATGTGCGCGATCTGGGCGGCCAGCGCGTCGAGCACGTTGACAGAATCGACGGCTTGCAATTGACCTTCGGCGACGGCGCATGGGTATTGATGCGCCCGTCGGGAACCGAACCAGTCGTTCGCGTTTACTCGGAAGCAGCATCGCAAGCGGAAGCTGAAAAATTGGCGGAGGAGGCGCGCGCTTGGATCGAAGCCTGAGGCCGCGATACTCCGACGATCAACCCGCGGGCCAACGACGCCTCGATCTGCGGGCCAACGAAGAACCGCACCAGAGTTTCTCCGCGCAGATGCGCGATTTTCTGCGGCGCAATGCCACCTGGTTTCTCGTCGCGGGACTTTCGCTGCTGCTGCTGCAGGATATTTTCGGCACGCACGGCGTGCTCGCCATGCGCCGCTCGCAGGTGCAAGTGCAGCAAGTGCAGAAGCAAATCGACCAGCTCGATTCGGAAAACCAGCGTCTGGAAGGCCGTGTGAAATCGCTCAAGACCGACCCCACCGCCATCGAGCGCATCGCGCGCGAAGAGATGGGCCTGAAGCGGCCAGGCGAGCACGTGTTCTGGCTCACGCCCAAGCCCGGCGATGCCTCGAGCGGCGACGCGTCCGGCTCCGCATCCGCGCCCGCCGCGAATCAGCCTTCCACGTCCGCGAAAAAACCTTAGCTTTCCGAACCCGCGCGGGCATTCCTCTGAAACGATCCTCGAATCCGGCCCCACAATTCCCCGCCGCGGCCTTTCCAGCGCGTCCGCGCGACGGACAGCAGAATCATGGCGACGACGATGATGCACAGCCCCAGCGTCGCCAGCGGAATTCCCTGCTGGCGCTTCGGCAGAATCGAAAGCCGGCCGTACACAAATTCGATATGCACCCAGTAAACCAGCAGCGACGTCTGCCCGAGCTGAATGCACGGGCTGAAGCCTTTCGCTCCCCAGAACCAGCGGCACCAGGCGTACGCTGCTGGAAACATGATCAGCATGATCCCCACGCGGGCCAGAAAATAGTTCGGACTGGTGTGCCAGTAGTCGTATTCCGGATAGAGTCGAAACGCCTGGCCGTCAAGCCAGTATGAAAGGCAAAAAATCCCGGCGCCCATCGCCCCCAGCCAGGCTACGGCGCGGGCTGCATGATTCACCGCCCAATCGCCGAACAGAAAAAAACCGACCGCCAGGCCGGCAAATGCGAACCCGGACCACGGAAACAGCGGGAAAAGCCAGCTCTGCGGCTGTTTGTAAATATGCACGCCGTTGATATAGGACTCGAGAAACCACGGCAGGATATTCGGCCGCACGTCCGTCCAGATCAAGGGAGTAATCAGCGCGATGGCCAAAGCTACCGCGGCCGACAGCACCGTTCGTGCAATGCCGTCTCGAACCAGCCAGCAAAAAATTCCCATGGCTATCAGCGCGAGTCCGATCAGGTTCAGGATGTCCACGCGCAGCAAATCCGTCCATGGCGCCAGCGGCCAGCCCAGCACGAACTCTTGCACCCGCAGCAACAAACCCAGCCCAAAAATCTCGGCGCCCCGGAGTATGGTCCTCGTGGCGATAGCCCGCGCCGCGGTTCCCTTCCGCTCTAATCGGTTCGTTACCAGCGCGACGGCCACACCCGCCAGCAGCACGAATAGCGGCGCGGGAATGCTGCCGCTCAGCTGCGACCAACGAAAGAATCGAGTCTGGCGGGCCGCGCCGCCCAGCCACGAATCGTAGCAATGCACTTCGAACATCCCCAGGCACGCGAAGCCGCGAAGCCAATCAATGTAGGAAATGCGCGACTTCCGGTTTTCTGGCATCGGGGATTCGGCTCAGGATGGCCGACGCTCACCGGCAAATCAAGTTTTTCTCCGAGCAGGCGCGGTCCTCCGATAAGATTCTCCAGATGGCGGAATCGTCCAACTCGCGACAAATGGGCTTTCGCTGCGCCGCTGTGGTCTGGGTGATCGTCGTCGCTCTGGCCACGCTGGCGGGAGTCTGGATGGGCTACGGCGGGAGGAGATTCGTCATCGCGATTTGCGTGGCCGCCGCGCTTTTTGGTTTCGCGTTGCTCGCCGCCTCGCCGCGCGTAATGACGCGGGCCACGCAGGCGTTCGGCGGGCGCGCCGGAGTCTTGGCCCCGCTGGTTCCGATGTTCGCGGTGCTCACCTACGCTCTGGGCGTCACCGGCGATTGGAAACTCGGCATGCTAGGGGCAGGCTATGCCGTGTTGCCCTCGCTGCTTTTGGCGGGCAGCCGCGGCAAGCAGCCGGGCGCATGGGAGGACTACGCTGCCGCGCTCCTGATCTGGCTGCCGGTGGAATTTCAGTGGATGTACCGCGTCTTCGTATATCCCTCGCCGCATGGCCCAGCGCATTGGCCGCTGACGCACACGCTGACGATTCTGCTGGCCGTTTGTACCGCCCTTGCGGCCTTCGTGTTCGTCCGGCGGATGGACGGCATTGGCTACGCGGTCGAATGGCGGCGAGGCTTCGGTCCGCGGGCGCTGATTTATTTCTTGGCCTTTGCCGCGATCGCCATCCCTCTGGCTATCAAGATTCACTTTATTTCATTCGCGCCCACCGCGGCGCGCTGGCGCTATTTCGTTCCCGAAGGTGTTGGAATTTTGATGTTCACCGCGTGGCCGGAGGAGTTTTTCTTTCGTGGGATCCTGCAAAACATTTTGTCGCGGAGTTTCAAAAGCGATTGGGCGGGCTTATGCGT
>JBAVQT010000149.1:0-1527 GCA_049694295.1 Candidatus Acidiferrales bacterium | reverse complement strand
CGCCTTTGCCGTCCACGAAAAACTTGCAGTCCATGGTGTCCGAGTGGCGCGTCGCTACGCCATTCCAACAATGGGAGAAACGGCACGGGTAGACATAGTCGGTCACTTTCGACGGAACATCAAACGCTCCGACGAATTCGCTCATTCTGCCGACGTTCTGTATCTTTGCGCCTGCCGCGGCCTTCGCCATTTCCGTTCCTACTTTCTTCCGCCCGCCGCCGCGGGCTGTGAGGTTTGCTGATAGCTGCGAATCGCCGCGGCTACTCCGGCGCCGGCCGGCACTTTGAATCCCTGGTCGGAAAACACCTTATCGAGCGCCGCCAGCAGCAGCAGCACATTGGCCTTCTGGCTCGAATAGCCCATCAATCCCACGCGCCAGATTTTTCCTTTAGTGGCCCCGATGCCGCCGGCAATTTCGATGTTGAATTCATCGAGTAATTGCCTCCGCACCTTCCCGTCTTCAATCCCCGCCGGAATTTTCACGCCCGTCACGGTCACGAGACGGTCGGCAGGATTCTCGACGTAAGGCTCCAGGCCCATGGCTTCGATGCCAGACAGCAACGCCTGTTGATTGTACATGTGCCGTTCCCAGCGGCTCTCCAGCGTCTCCTCTATCACCAGCCGCAGCGCCTCGCGCAGCGCGTAGATCAGAGACACTGGCGGCGTGTGATGATATGTGCGCTCCTTGCCCCAATAGTTCATCACCGGCACGAAATCGAAGTACCAGCTCTGCACCGGACTTTTTCGCGCGCGGACCGATTCCTCCGCGCGGGTACTCACCGTAATCGGCGCCATCCCTGGCGGCGCGCTGATGGCCTTTTGCGTCCCGCTGAAGCAGATGTCGATGCGCTGGCGATCGACATCCAGCGGGTAGCCCGCGAGGGTCGCCACCGCGTCCACCACCAGCAGCGCCCCGCACTCATCCGCAACTTTTCTAAAATCGTCGATGCGCTGCACCACGCCCGTGGACGTTTCTCCGTGCGCCAGCCCTACAAATTTAATTTTTCGGCCGTGCGCCGCGCGGCGAACGTCATCGGGATCCACTGGCCGTCCGTAAGGAGCCTCCACGCGAATTACGTTCGCCGCGCTGCGCTCCGCGATGATCGCCATACGCTCGGAAAACATTCCGTTGATGCACACGATGCATTCATCGCCCGCTTCCAGCAGGTTCATCACGGACGCTTCGATTCCGCCGGACCCTGACGCGGAGATCGGGTAGGTCAGCCGGTTCTGGGTCTGGAAGACGCGTCGCAGCAACCCTTGCACCTCGCCCATCATTTCCAGAAACCACGGGTCCAGATGCCCCACCAGCGGCGCTGCCAGCGCGCGGTAGACACGTGGGTCCATGCAGGAAGGTCCGGGGGTCAGCATCATCCGGACTGGAGGGTTCAGCTCGCCGATGATTTCCGCCATATTCGTTTTCCTTGCGAAAATACCCGCCGGCCATTATCGCAAATTGGCCGTAGCGCGGCTTTCGCGGGCAGCAGCGCATAACCTGCTGCGTGGCGCACGTCGATGCTCCCGGGC
>JBAVQT010000148.1:0-7151 GCA_049694295.1 Candidatus Acidiferrales bacterium | reverse complement strand
AGCGCCTGGCGGTGCGCCGATTGGCTCGACAACCACGCGAATGGCGAGATCGTACTTCTTCGCAAACTCGAAGTCTCGCTCGTCATGCGCGGGCACGCACATTACCGCGCCCGTTCCATATTCCGCCAGGACGAAATTGGCGACCCAGATGGGCACGCGTTCGCCTGAAAATGGATTGAGCGCGTAGCGGCCGGTGAAAAATCCCTCTTTCTCGGCGGTCGCCACGTCCACGGCCTTCATACTTTTCTGGCGCATGGCGGCGAGGCGCGTTTCCATTTCGGCGCGCCCGGCGACGTCCGCAATCAATTCGGTCATTCGGGGATGGCCGGCCGCGATCACCACGGCAGTGGCGCCAAAAATCGTGTCCACACGCGTGGTAAAGACTTCCAGCTTTACGCCCGGCAGTCCCTCGACCGCAAATTCGATGCGCGCGCCGCGCGATTTGCCGATCCAGTTGCGCTGCATGGTGAGAACGCGCTCGGGCCATCCGCCCTCGAGCTGCTTCATGTCGTCCAGCAGCGCATCCGAATATTCGGTGATGCGCAGAAACCATTGCTCGAGCTCGCGGATTTCCACGCGCGTGGTTTCATGCCGCCAGCAGAATCCGTCGATGACCTGTTCGTTGGCCAGCACGGTGCAGCAGGCGGGGCACCAGTTGACCTTGCTCTTTTTGCGGAAGGCGATTCCGCGCTCGAGCATGCGCAGGAAAAACCACTGATTCCAGCGATAATACTCCGGCTCGCAGGTGGAAATTTCGCGCGACCAATCGTAGCTGAATCCAAAGCGGCGCAGGACGCGGCGGAACTCGTCGATGTTGCGATTGGTCCATTCGCGGGGATGCATGTGATTCTTGATGGCGGCATTTTCGGCGGGCAATCCGAAGGCGTCCCAGCCCATGGGGTGCAGGACGTTGAAACCGCGCATGCGTTTGTAACGCGCGACGGCGTCGCCAATCGTGTAATTCCGCATGTGGCCCATGTGCAGAGTTCCCGAGGGGTAAGGCAGCATTTCGAGGAAATAGTATTTCGGGCGCGTGGAATCGCCGTCCACCGCGCGGAAGCTTCCGCGCTCTTCCCAGATGCGCTGCCACTTGGCCTCGATTGCTTGCGCGTCGTATTCCGGCACAGTCACTTGCCTTTCGTCTTGGGCGCCAACGCCGCCCTGGATTTCGGCGCCGCCTTGGCGCCTTTACCTTTCAACACGGAACGTTGCACGCGCACTTTTTTCGGCCTGGGCTTCATTCCGTCTTTTCCCGTCGCTTTCACGGCGAGGCCGACGAGGCTCCACAGCGCGGCGACATTTCGCCGGTCGTCACCGGGGCGGTCGATCGGCGTCTCCAGAATAAACGCCCTGCCCGCCAGCGCAGGATGATTCAATATTCGGCGGAAGGCGTCGAGACCGATCTTGCCTTCGCCGATATTCTCATGGCGGTCCACGCGCGATCCGAGAAGCGTCTTCGAATCGTTTACGTGGACGACCGCGATATTTTCCAGGCCTACCGTGCCGGCAATTTCCCGCAAAGCTTCGTCCAATCCCTCGGCCGTGCGCAAATCCCATCCCGCGGCGAAGGTGTGCGCCGTATCCACGCAAATTCCCAACTTCAGTTCCGGCGTCAAATCCATGATGGCGCGCAGTTCTGAAAATTTCGAACCCACGGCGCTGCCCTGCCCCGCAGTGTTTTCGAGCAGGATTTGCAGATCGCCGAGCCTCAGTCCGCGCACCGATTGCTTGAGGCTCTGCGCAATTTCGACGATGGTTACATCCACCGGGCTTCCCAGCGAGCTGCCCGGATGGGTAACCAGAAAATCCGCACCCAAGGCCAGCGCGCGCACGATCTCCTGATGAAACGCCTGCACGGAGCGGGTCCGCAGCACGCGGTTGGGCGATCCGAGATTGATCAAATAATTGGCGTGAATCACCAGCGGCCCGAGTCCCAATTCGCGGCGGCGCTCCCGAAATCTTAGCGCATCGGCATCCGCAATTCTCCAGGTGCCGTGTCCCCAGGTCCGCGGACTCGACGAAAATATTTGCAGCGCGTTGGCACCGAGGCCGTGCGCGAGATCGAGGGCTCCGGCAATATCCCCGGCGATCGAGGTATGAATTCCGATTCGGATGCTGCCATCTTTCCAGGCGGGTATTTCGGGTGGAGGAGGAGCTTCGGGGCGGTATTCGTCTGCGGCGTCGTAGTCGAATCTGGTTCGGTTATTATCTTCGATCATTCCCTCACGATTTTCTGACGACACTTTTGGCGCGGTCTCATGGAGTTGGCTTACATTTTATCGGATTCACCGGCGCGCTGCAATTACGACACATTCGCCAGGCGAGCCAGGCTTTTCGCGCTGCCCGTCCACCCGGCCCGTGATATTCTTTTTCTTCCCTGGGCGCGGTCGCCAAGTGGTAAGGCAAGGGTCTGCAAAACCCTTATCGGCGGTTCGATTCCGCCCCGCGCCTCCATTTTTTCGCTGAAGGATGCTTCAAAATCCCGTGGGCCGCTCCGCAGCAACGCCAAAGGCGCGCTCGAGCGCCAGGCCCGCGCTGCCCAGCGTGCCTTCCTCGAACAATCTCGCTATCAGCGTGACGCCGTGCGGCACTCTGCGCGGCGGAGAGAATTTCGGCAGAGGACGGCTGGGGTCCGGCGCCCAATCGCTGCGCGCTTCGCTGACCTCGACGAATCCCGCTCGCAGCGTCAACGACGGCTGGCCCGTGAAATTCGTAATCGTGAGCATCTCGTCGCGCAGCGACGGCACCAGGAGCAAATCCACTTCCGAAAAGACGCGGGCCATCTCGATCGCGACTTTTCGACGCATGCGATCCGCCTGCACGAAATCCACGGCCGACAAAAAGCGAGATTCGCGAAACAGATTCGGCCAGGCATCCGGCGTCTGGACCTTCAGCTCATTCAAATCTCCGCTGAGGGTCAACTCCTCAAACGCCGCGGCAGCCTCCGCGAACAGAATCAGCTCGAGCGAATCATACGGCCAGTCGGGAATGGCCACTTCCACCGGCAGCATGCCAACTTTTTTCACGGTCTCAAGCGCGGCGCGATCCACGTCGGTGGCCGGAGCTTCTTTCATCCATTGCGGGAAATATCCCACGCGCAATCCCGCCACGCTGGCAGTCGCATCGAAATCGAGATGGCTCGAGACGCTCGACACATCGGCCGTGTCGGGACCCGAAATCGCACGGAGCGCCAGCAGCGTATCTTCGACGCCTCTGGCCATGGGGCCCAGCTTATCGAGCGACCAGCAGAGGGTCATCGCGCCGGTGCGAGCCACACGACCGTAAGTGGGGCGCAGGCCGGTGACCCCGCATCGCATGCTGGGCGCAACGATGCTTCCGCCCGTCTCGCTGCCGATTGCGAACGCCACTAATCCGGCCGCGGTGGATGCGCCTGGCCCGGCGCTCGATCCCGACGAACCTTCCTCGGTGAGCCAGGGATTCATGGTCTGGCCGCCGAACCAAATATCATTCAGAGCTAGCGCGCCGAGGCTCAACTTCGCCACCAGGACAGCTCCGGCTTCTTCGAGTCGCTGCACCACCACCGCGTCTTTCGCGGGGATGCGATTTCGATAAGGCTCCGCGCCATACGTGGTGGGAATGCCGGCGGTGTCCAACAAATCCTTGGCGCCCCACGGAATTCCGTGCAAAGGACCGCGATATTTTCCGGCTGCGATTTCCGCGTCCGCGCGCCGGGCCTGCATCAGCGCAAGTTCGCGGGTCGGCGTGATCACGCAGCGCAAGGTGGGATTGAAGCGCGCCATGCGATCCAAATAGATATTCGTGAGACGCTCAGAGGTCAGCTGGCGCGCCTCGATCCAGCGCGAAAGCTGCGGCACGGTGGCGAAGGCAATGTCTTCGTCTTTGGCCGGCAGAGGCGCTGCGCCATTTGCGCTGCGCACAAAGCGATCCTGCTGGGGGCCGGCGGTCTGCCCGCCCAACACTGGATTCCAGCGCGTGGCCGGGGCGAGCGAAGATTCCAACGCCAATTTCCGCGGACCGACGCGACGTTCGTAAAGTGGCGCGATATTGCTGCGCCAACTTTCCGCGGCCATGGTGCGATCGCGTTCGCTCAGCGTGACCTGGACCAGCTTTTCCGCTTCGGCGAATGTCTCGGTCGTTACGGCAGGGCCAGCCGCGGCGGCGGTGCCGAACGCAGGAGGCTCACCGGCAGGCACCTCAGCAGGCTTTTGCGTTGGGCTGGCGTCTTGCGCCGCGCCGCTGCTCTGCGCAGGTGCAGCGGCCTGCGCAATACCTGTCACTGCCGCCGCGCCTACTAGACCGAGCGACGTCTCCGCTAGAAACTCTCGCCTGGATTTCGCCATATCGCGTTTCCTCCGTCCGACGTGTTGGTCGCGCGCTCGATTCAACCAAATGGGGGCGCCACCGCCGGAGTCATCAAGACCGGCCCACCGTCCGCGGCGAAATGTTCCGCGGTCGCAGGCATTTGACGGCAGCAATCCTATCACGCGCGACCGATTCCCTCGCTTTGCCTCGCGGCATCGCCCTGCGTTACACTCTTCGTTTCTTTTCATCGCAGCGAACTATCTGGGGCCGCGCAATGCTGGTCGTCATGCAGTCGCACGCCACGGAAAAGCAGATTCGCGCAGTTTGTGACGTTATCGAATCGCTGGGCTACAAGACCCATCCCATTCCCGGCGCCGCGCGCACCGCTATCGGAGTGACGGGCAATACGGGATCGGTGGACATTGCTTCCGTCGAATCGATGCCTGGAGTTGCCGAGTGCATTCCGGTCAGCAAGCCCTACAAGCTGGTGAGCCGCGACGCCAAGGCCGAGGATACGGTGGTCCGCGTGCCTACGGCGCTGGGCGAAGTTTCTTTCGGGGGCGGCGCCGTGGGGCTGGTGGCCGGACCGTGCGCGGTAGAAAACTACGAGCAAACCTTCACGATTGCCGGGCATGTAAAGAAGTCCGGCGCGCGTCTTTTTCGAGGCGGCGCTTACAAGCCACGCACCTCGCCATATAGCTTTCAGGGGCTGGGCAAAGAAGGGCTGGAAATCCTGAGCGCGGTACGCGCCGAATTCGGTCTGGGGATCGTTACTGAGGCGGTGGACCACGAATCGCTGGATTTGGTGGAAGAGCACGCCGATGTAATTCAGATCGGGGCGCGCAACATGCAAAATTTTTCGTTGCTGAAGCGCGCGGGCCGCGCCAAAAAGCCCATCCTGCTGAAGCGCGGGATGGCCGCGACGCTCGATGAATTCCTGATGGCCGCCGAATACATCCTTTCCGAAGGAAATTACAACGTCATCCTCTGCGAGCGCGGCATCCGCACTTTTTCGGATTTCACGCGCAACACGCTGGATATCGCGATTGTCCCCGCCGTGCAGCGCCGCAGCCATCTGCCGATCGTGGTGGATCCCTCTCATGGCACGGGCAAACGCAACAAGGTGCTGCCGCTCTCACGAGCCGCGGTGGCGGCGGGCGCCGACGGGGTGCTGGTGGAAGTACACCACGATCCCGACCACGCGCTTTCCGACGGCCCGCAGTCCATCCTGCCCGCGGAGCTCGATCAATTGGTTGGCGAGGTCCGCTCCATCGCTTCCCTGCTGCACCGCAAATTAAATTGAGCCGGCCGGCGCAAATGTATTTGTTTGCGATCTTGGCAAAGACGATTGCGACCGGGCGGAGCAGGCTGCCGTCGCGACAATGAAGTTCAAAGCCAACTATCGGCTGCTTTTTATCGGCCTGATCCTGGCGGCATTCGCGATCCGCGAAGTTGCCGTGGAGCTTCGCCCGTCGTTCCTGCGCCCGGGGTTGCACCTGATCGCGTATGTGGGCAACACCGCCGATGGAACCGTCACCGTCATCGATCTGATTAAGCTTTCAACCGTCTCGACGCTCCCGGTGGGCGCCGGTCCCACGGGCATACGCGCGCATCCCACACGCGCGGAGATTTGGGGACTCAGTTCCGCGGGCGGCTATGCGTGGGTGCTGGACTCGAAGAAAAACCAGATCGTGGCGCGCATTCCCGTGGGCAGCGGTCCCTACGCGCTCGATTTTTCTCCCGACGGGCGGCGGGCTTTCGTAGCGGCCAGCGGGTCGAATTCCCTGGTGGCGATAGACGTGGCATCACGGCAGGTGATCGCTCGCGTGGCAACCACGCGGCGGCCGTGGATCGCTCGCGTCACTCCCGATGGAAACCTGGTGATCGTATCGAATCGGGACGACGCTTCGATCTCGCTTTTCGATGCTTCTTCCGCGGGCGCTTCCGCTGCGCCATCTCTTGCGCTGCTGGCGACAATTCCGGTGGTCGCGGCGCCCGAACAGCTCGCCATCCTACCGGACAGCTCGAAGGTTTTCGTCACGTCGGGATCTTCGGACGAAATTTCGGTGGTGGACCTGAAGAATAAATTCCTTCTCGCCAACCTCGCTCTGGGCGGCGCTCCCAACGACTTGATTCTGAAACCGGACGGCGGCGAGCTGTATATTCCGTCGTCGACTTCACACGGCCTGGTGATCGTCAACACGCAAACCAACGAAGTCGCCAGCTTTCTGCTTCTCGGAATGTCTCCCGTGGCCGGTGCGCTCTCCTCCGACGCGCAGACTCTTTACGTTTCCGACTCCGCCGCCGGGCACGTCATCCCGGTGGGCGTCGCGATCCGCCGCGTAGGCCGCCCAATTGCCGTCGGCGGGACGCCGCTGACCTGCCGGCTGACTCCCGGCGGCGACATTCTGCTGGTCGTCGATACGTCGTCCGACGATCTGGATGTGATCCGCGCCAAGACTTCCAGCCTGGTCACCATCATCCCTACAGGCAACGCTCCGCGCGATCTGGCGGTGAAACTGTTTTGAGGACTCCAAGAGCAGAGCGACCGCGCCGCTGTTAGTGGGACCGCGCACATCGTGAAGGACGGCGCTAGGATGCGGTGTTCTCGAGCTCGCGGCGGTTCCATTTCCCGAGATTCGCGCCGGCGCTGTAGGTGGTTTCGCAAAACTGGAGGAGCATGGCTTCGGGGGACATCGCCGCGCGCACATCCTCGTACATCAGGAAGTATTCGCTCTTCTCGATGCTGTAAAAAGCCTTTGGCGGCTGCACTCCGGCTTCCTTGAATCCCTGCGGCTCGGGCGCCGCATAGGCATAAAACGCCGCGTCCTTGATTACCGCGCCGTCGCCGGGCCAAAACCCCACGC
>JBAVQT010000147.1:0-5751 GCA_049694295.1 Candidatus Acidiferrales bacterium | reverse complement strand
GGTGGAGGCGCCGGATATACAGACAGTCGTGTTTCATCTCAGCGAACCTTACGCATCATTCTTGTGGAACCTGACGCGGCCGGGAGTGGGGATCGTTCCGCGCGGGGCGACCGCGGCAGAGATGGTCGCGCATCCGATCGGAACCGGGCCGTTTCGATTTGTGAGCTCGGAGATGGATGAAGAGATCGTGCTCGAGCGGAATACGGATTACTTTGGCGACGCGCTGGGCAGTCGACTGGACGACAAGAATGCCAGCGCGAATTCGTCAAACTCCGTGGCACCGGCTGCTGCGAGTGACGGACGATCCGCGCGTGCGGAGGCTGGCAACCGACAACCCGGAAACATCGAGCGGGTGCGGTTGCGAATCGTGCCGGATGCGATTACACGAGCGCTCGAATTGCAAAAAGGAACGGCGGACGGGGAAATTAATACGCTGACGCCCGATATGTACGCAGCGATGACGAAAATGAGCGGGATCGCGGTGGCGGAAGAACCGGGAACGCCGATGCAATACATTGCGTTTAACTGCGATGACAAGATATTGGGACAACGCGAAGTGCGGCAGGCGCTGGCTTATGCGACCGATCGCGAGACGTTGATTAAATATTTGCTTCATGGGCAGGGCCGAGCGGCCCTGAGTTTGCTGCCGCCGAATCACTGGGCCTACGACGGAAACGTGAAACAGTACGACTACGATCCGAAGCGCGCGGAGGAGTTGCTGGATGCAGCGGGACTGCGGCGCGGTTCGGATGGCGTGCGATTTCACGTAACGCTGAAAACCTCCACGGACGCCGGGTCGCGACTGCTGGGCGAGGCGCTGGCCGATGAATGGTCGCGGGTCGGGGTGGTGCTGGAGTTACGGAGCCTGGAGTATGCGACCTTTTACTCGGACATTACGCGAGGAAGCTTTCAGCTATATACGCAGAGGTGGGTGGGCGGAAACAACGATCCAGATATTTTTCAGTACGTGTTCAGCTCGAAAAAGATGCCGCCGGACGGCGCGAACCGCGGGCATTATCGGAATCCCGAGCTCGATAGGATGCTAGATGCCGAAGGCGTGGAGAAGGATCAAGTGAAGAGAAAAGCGCTGCTCGCGAAGATTCAGGAGATCGTGGCGGAAGACGAGCCATATCTGAATTTATGGTATGTAGACAATATGAGCGCACACCGAACGCGAATGTCCAATGTGGAAATCGGATCGAACGGCGATTACGATTTTTTGCGCGAGGTGCTGGTGAGCGCGGACAAGGCAAAGTGACACTTAATAATTGAGGGGTGAAAGTTCAGAGTTAAGAGTCAGGACTGTGCGGACGACGGTCGAGTCTAAAAAGGCAAACTACTTCGGGAACATAGTTGGCGGTGGCGGGTTCATTGCCGCGCTCACATCTTCTTCGGTGAGATGAGGGAATGCCAGCTTGCGGCAGATCAAGCCACTAAACACGGACATGCTCAAGAGAGGGACGGCCGCATGTAGCAAGGCATCGCCCATGAAACGATAGAAGAATATCGTGGGAAGGAAAGCGAGCATGCCGACCGCGGTACAAGTCCGAAGCGACCAACCGCGAGACTTGCCCGCGGCGGCGAAGAACGCGGACCAGCATCCGAGCACCGCCGCGCACACAACAAGCACCGCAGAAAGCCATCCGACGCGCCAGAGCCCGGTCTGCCTCCTGGGCAAGAGATCGAAAATCCAGAAGAGAGCGGCGAGCGAAACGCAGTAGCCTCCCGCGAGAGCCACCCTTATCGAACGCGGCAATTCAGGCATTGAGTATCTCCCCGGCAATTATTGCCGCCCCGGCGCGAGAATGCAAGAGGCGCACAGAAGATCGCGGCCAACGGCTCGGATTAGGAGTTGAAAGCCACGGCGCAAACAGCCGCTGTGAACGTGGCGCGAGCGGCGGGCGCTAAGCGCGTTTAGTGGCCCAGTGAAGGGCTATGCCGCCGAAAATGTAGGAGCGGGCGCGAACGGGAGAGTAGCCGCGTTTTTCTAGTAGAGCGGTGAATTCCTTCATCGAAAGAAAGCTCCGAATGGAATCGGGAATATAGGTATAGGTGCGCGCGGAGGCGTGGAGGAGGAGTCCCCAGAGTGCGCCCTGAGCGTAGAGGTAGCCAAGATAGAGGGAGCGGAAAACGGGATTAGCGGGAAGAAAAAAATCGAGTGAAACCATGAGGCCCCCGGGACGCGTGACGCGAGAGATTTCGCGGAGGGCAGCATCGAGCGAAGGGAAATTGCGGAGGCCGTAGCCGACGAAGACGGCGTCGAATGTAGCAGGCGGGAACGGGAGCGAAGTGGCATCGGCGCAGACGGCATCGCGTAGACCTCGGGCGCGCGCCTCGTGAAGCATTCGCTCGGTGAGGTCGAGCGCGATCGGGCGGGCGTGAGGAAGGCGACGAAGAACGATCTGAGAGAAGTCGCCGGTACCGCAAGCGAGATCGAGAACGCGCGCGTCGGACGGGAGGGCGGCATCTGCGACGCCCAGGCGTTTCCAGCGGCGGTCCATGCCATAGGAAAACATGCGGGTAACGAAATCGTAGCGCGGGGCGATGCGAGAAAACATGGCGCGCATCAGGGAAAGATCGGATTTTTCGCGCGGGGATGACATGACGGGGAGAAGTTTAGCATTGGAGGAGTTCGGAGCACCCTGGCAATTCGTGCGCGCGATTCGAGACGACGGAGGATTCTTTGTGGTCCCGAGCCGGGCGGATTAGAATGCCCAGCATGCGATTTTGGTTTGCGCACAATAGCGCGGTGACGCTGCGCGAGCAAGTGGTCACGCAGATCGTGCTGGCGATACTGAGCGACGACTTGCTGCCGGGGCAGCGCTTGCCAAGCACCCGAGAACTGGCGCGGCGGTTTCGGCTGCATCCGAATACGGTCAGCGCGGGGTACCGGCAACTCGATCGGGAAGGTTGGGTTGAATTTCGGCGCGGCAGCGGCGTTTACGTCCGAAGCAGCAAGCCCGAGAAAGCAGTCCCGCCGGCGTCGGCGCTCGATCAACTGGTCGCGGAGTTGCTTCGCTCAGCGCGCCGGCTCGGGATTCCCCTGGCGACGGTACGCTCACGCCTGCACCGTTGGTTCAGCCTGCCGCCACCCGATCATTTCCTGTTGATCGAGCCGGACGAAGAATTGCGGCGGATTCTGGCGGCGGAAATGCGGGAGGCTTTGAAGCTGCCCGTGAAAAGCTGTGGTCTGCCGAGCTCTCGAAGCGCCAAACAAGATTTCCGCGAGTTCGCTCGCGAACTCGAGCGCGCCATTCCGGTGACGCTGGCGAGCAAGGAAAAGTCGGTGCGGCAGGAACTACCCGCGGGAGCAGACCTACTGACGCTGCGAGTGCGTTCGGTGCCCGCGTCGCTGGAGGGCTGGCTGCCGGCTCCCGCAGGCGTGCTGGTGGGCGTCGCTTCGCGATGGCCTGGATTCCTGAAATCGGCGCGCACGATGCTGATCGCAGCAGGATTCCCTCCCGATAGCCTGCTATTTCGCGATGCTCGCAAAGCGAATTGGCGGCGAGGTTTGAAATCGGTAGCAGCAGTGGTTTGCGATGCCGTCACCGCAGCCGAGCTGCCCGGGGCGTGCCGTGCGGTAGCATTCACGCTGGTTTCGGAGAGTTCTCTGAAGGAACTGCAACATTGGGAGGAATTCATCGGCGGTCCGCTCGCTTGCAGGCTTGAACCGAGGCTGTGACAGCCAAGAAAGTGTCACAGCGGCCGCCCTGTGAAAATCGGCGCAATCTTAGACTCGCCGGCGAATCCAGGAGGAACCAGGATGCGCCGAACAGTCTCCATAGCGATTATCTTTCTGCTGCTGGCACCCGGAGTATCCGCGCGAAGCAAGCAAGACTGGGAGAATGTAAAAAGGATAAAGGAAGGCACAGCCGTCGAGATTTTTCTGCGGAGCGGGGAACGTGTTCGCGGAGAATTTGAGAGCGCAAGCGATGCGGCGATGGAAGTTTACACGCTCGATCGCATGAATACCCAAGCGTTCTCGATGCGCAGGATCGATCGGACGATCATCCAGAGAGTCGTCAGTTTCCGGCAACCCAATCTGCCGGATTTAAGGAAGTGGATGGTCGCTGGAGCCATTGGCGGCAGCGCGGTTGGGGTAACGGTCGGCGCCGTGGAGGACGTGAGGAACGGCACGAACTTCCGCTGGCTGGAGGGCGGCTTCGCTGGCGCCCTCCTGGGCTTCTTTGCTTCCTGCGCGGCACTCACGGTTACCGCGACCGTTGAATCGGTGCGGGGACTGCACGGCCGCAAGGTGGTGTTCGAAGCCACGAACAATAACCTGCCGAATCGCGAGGGCAGCACGACGGGCGGCTCGTAGCAACCGACGAGGCTCGGACCCGATGGATCTTCGCTCCCAGGCAGCGCGCGTTGCTTTCGCCGAGGCTGCCGGAGTCCGGAGACGCCGCGATCAGGCGGGAGCGCGTTCCGCGAAGAAGACGCCGATCAGGACCAGGGCGGTGCCACCGAGGAGATTGCGGGTGGGCTGTTCGGCCAGCAGGACGGCGGAGAGGACGATTACGAAAACGGGCTGGAAATAGCTGACTACGCCGATGCGGGTGGCCGTGGTGTGGCGAAGCGCCCAATAGAGGATGAGGTAGGCGGCCACCGAGCTGCCGGCGGCCATATAGAAGAGCGCAGCCCAGCCGGCCAGACCTACTGCACGCCAGTCGAGATGAATCGCCTGGCGGATGGCGATGGGGGAAAGATATAGGGCGGCGGCGACGCAGGTGAAGGTGGTCATGAAGATCGAGTCGTACGCGCGGGCGACGCGCTTGCCGAGAACCACATACGCGGCGTAGCCGATGGTGCCGCCGATGGAGATGATGTCGCCCCAAAGGAACGGAGAGTTGGAGAAGGAGCCGTGGTCGTGCTCGAGGAGCAGGACGCCGGCGAAGCAGAGGGCGGTGCCGAAAAGTTTTCCGGGCGTGAGATGTTCGAGATGAAGCGCGACGGCGAGAAACAAGATGACGACCGGGCCGAGAGCGACGACTACGGCGGCGTGGCCGGAAGAGGTGTAATTGAGGCCGACGGTGAAGAGGCCTTGATTGAGGAGAACGCCGAAGAAGCCGAGGTAGGCGAGAGGCCAGATGTCACGAGCGCGAAACGGAGTGCGCTTAGGCTGCGCGAGGTAGAGCGGCAGCATGAGGAGCGCGGCGAGGATGAAGCGGAAAGAGACTAACGTGAAGGGATCGAGATGGCGGAGGGCGATTTTTCCGGCGATGTAGTTGAACGACCACAGCGCGAGCATGAGGAAAAGCCAGAAGGCGAGCGCGAGTTTGCCGGGCGGGGGTGACGGCGGCGAGGAGTCCCCGGACAAGGTCAGACGATGACCTCGGAGCGGACCGTGAGCGATGCGATGCGATCAAGGCGCGGGGTGTAGCCGATGCCGGGCGAGGTGGGCACGACGATGGTGCCGCGCGAAGTGACTTCGACTTCAGGGGTAATGATGTCTTCGGACCAGTAGCGCTTGCTGGCGGACACGTCGCCGGGAAGTGTGAAATTCGGGAGGGTGGACATGGCGATGTTATGAGCGCGGCCGATGCCGGATTCGAGCATGCCACCGCACCAGACGGGAATGGAATTAGTTTGGGCGAGATCGTGGATGCGGCGAACGGCGGTGTGTCCTCCGACGCGACCGAGCTTGATGTTGATAATCCGGCAGGCGGCGATCTCGATGGCGGCGCGGGCGTGTTCGAGATCGTGGATGCACTCGTCGAGGCAAATTGGGGTCTGCAACTGGCGCTGAAG
>JBAVQT010000146.1:0-5793 GCA_049694295.1 Candidatus Acidiferrales bacterium | reverse complement strand
GCGCTCGCTCGAGCACCGCTCCCTATCCTCGCGCAGCTTAGCCCTTCGCCGCCGCTTTTTTATAACCCTTCGGCATCAAAGTGGTTGAAAGATCGAGCCCGGAAAGATCCACGCCCTCCAGGTCCGTCTCTCGCAAAATAGTGGTCTGCATATTCGCGCCCTGAAAATTCGCACCGCGAATCTGCGCGTCTCGGAAATTCGCCGCTCCGAAATCCGCATCGCGGCAAATCGCGTCGCGCAGGTCCGCGCGAAATAATTCCGCCCCGCCCACCTTTGCTTCCGTAAAATCCGCGCCGCCCGCGTGCGCCTCCGTGAGGTCAGCCTTCCGCAAATCGGCCTTCCGCAGATTCGCCCGGCTCAAATCGGCCGACGCCAACTTCGCCTCTCGCAGATTCGCGCAATCCAGCTTGGCGCCTTGCAGGTTCGCCAGCACCAGGTTGGCTTTATAAAGATCGGCGTGCGACAGGTCCGCGCCCGCCAGCTCGGCCCGCGCGCCGCCATCTTCGCCGCGCGCAAATTTGGCGTGCAACTCCAGTATTTCGCTCAGCCGCTTGCCGTTGTGCCGGACGCTGTGAGGCGCCCGCAACCCTCCAAATCCAAGAATTCCCATAGTCTCGTTTCCCGTCCTAAGTTTGCTGTATTGCTCGCCAATTTTACTCGAATTCCGCGCCCCGAGCGAGCGCCTCTCCGCGCCGGCCACTCGCGCACAAGCCATGCGGCCTCGCGCTCCCTGTGATAATGTAAGGACGAAATGGATTTCGTCGAGAAGCTCAAGAATCGCGCTCGTTCGCACCCGCAGCGCATCGTTCTGGGCGAGGGCGAAGACGACCGCGTGATTCAGGCCGCCGCCCGTGCTGCCTCCGAGCGATACGCCAAGCCCACAATTCTCGGCCGGCCCGTCGCCGTCCGCGCCACTGCCGGCCGGCTTGGCATCAGCTTGGACGGGGTCGAAATCATCGACCCCAGCGCCAGTCCCCGCCTGGATTCTTACGCTCGGATTTATTTTGAGGGCCGCCGCGCTCGCGGCACATCGCTCGAGGAATCCCACGCCGCCGCCCGCAACCCGCTCTATTTCGCCGCGCTCAGCGTCGTTGCGGGCGATGCCGATGGCGCCGTCGGCGGCGCAGCTAACTCGACGGCCGAAACCGTTCGCGCCGCGCTTCACTGCATCGAGCTGGCTCCTCAATCGAAGCTGGTCTCCAGTTTTTTTCTCATGGTTCTTCCGCCCGCTGCCGCTGCTTCCTTCGGTAGTCATGGCGCTCTCGTTTTTGCCGACTGCGGCGTCGTCCCGGATCCTTCCGCCGCGGAACTCGCCGAAATCGCTCTCGCCTCCGCCGAAAATGCTCGCGTATTTCTCGAAACCGAGCCTCGCGTCGCGCTGCTTTCCTTTTCCACCAGGGGCTCCGCCCGGCATCCCCGCGTCGAAAAAATTCGCGAGGCGCTGCGCATTGTTCATGCTCGCAATCCCGATCTCGAAATTGACGGCGAGCTGCAGGCCGACGCCGCCCTCGTGCCCGCCGTCGCCTCCGCCAAGGCTCCCGGCTCCGTCATTGCCGGACGCGCCAACGTTTTGATTTTCCCCGATCTCGACTCCGGAAATATTGCTTACAAACTTGTCGAGCGCCTCGCCGGCGCAATAGCCCTGGGTCCACTTCTCCAGGGCCTGGCTCGGCCGGTGAACGATCTTTCGCGCGGCTGCTCGGCGGACGACATCGCTAGCGTAATAGCCATCACCGCTTTGCAGGCCGTCGCGCGCCAGGACGCTCCTGCTTCCACAGCCCCTTCCGGAGCTGCTTCCGGATACTGAGTGCCATCATGCAAAGCTGTCGCCACTCTTCGAGCCGGCTTCGCCGCACGCGTTCTTCCTCTCCGTTTTCCGGATCTCGCGTGGCCTCTTTTTTCCTCGCCGCGCTATTTTGTTTTCTACTGGCTGGCGGACCGCGCTCTCTCGCTCAACAGATCTATGATTCGCCTGGCGAAGAAATTGTCGCCAATCTCGCGGCCGGCCGCGTCATTTTAGCCGTCACCAAGGATGCCATCCTCATTGGAACGATCGAAAATCCTATCGAAGTTCAGACCCACGTTCCCGCGCCGGTCGCCTTGCCCAATCGCCGCGCCGGCGTGGTTCTCGGTGCCGTGGATTGGTTCTCTCCCTCATCCCGCCAGCAGCTTGCTCGCCTCGATCTGGAACTTCCCCGTCTTCGCCCTCGCCTGATTAACTCCGGCCCGCACATGGGAGGCGCTGAAAGCGGTCAGGAAGCCGGCGACATTGAATTTGTTGGCCAGGCATTTCTCGAGCGCCTCAATTCCATCGCACAGGATCTCCACTCCAAAGTCGATCTTCCGGCGACGGAACCAATCGTGGAGTTAATTCTCGCCGACTATATCGAGGGCTATGGCCCGGAAGTCTGGCAACTCAATTACTCGCTCCAGCAGGAAGCGCTTCGCGAAGATTATTGGAAAACCAGCGTCAATCGTCCCGTTTATCTTCAATTCTATCCGCCAGAAAAAGGCCAGCCGCACACTCTCGTCGAGTTCGATTATCCGCCCAACTCCGCTTCGCCCCCGCTGTTGGAGCTGCTGCGCCAGGGCGATTCGCGCCTCCAAAGCATTCGTGCTTCCGATCCGAAAATGAACGAGGTCGCCGATAAGCTTCTCGGCGGCGAGTGCAACAAACTCGCTTCCGCCGACGTCACGCAATTTCTCCGCGCCGCCATGGACGCCATCGCAGTCCATAACGCTCGCGAGACCTTCGCCATCATCCGCGAAGATTCAGGTTTTGATTGGATTCTGCGGCCGCCAGACGAGCCGAAACCAGTGTTAAAGGATATTACTCACGAAGCTGACGCTCCCTCGCTGATCCATCACTAGCATTGAGAGGAAGCGCGTTCAAGCGTTTTCCCACCAACTGCGGGATCGTTCCATGCCTGCCTATTGCTTGTTGGAAAGCTGTTCCTGCAATCGCGCGTTCTTCTCTTTCACCGATCGCACCAGGTCTTCTTTGTGAATCGCCAGCCTCTTGGCAATCTCCGGGTCCGATAATCCTAATATCTCCGCCGCGAAAATCGCCGCGTTCACCGCTCCGGCCTGCCCGATCGCCATCGTAGCCACAGGAATGCCGCCCGGCATCTGGACCGTGGAAAGCAGCGCGTCCAGCCCATTCAATGAGCTCCCAGCCATCGGCACTCCGATCACCGGCAGCGTGGTGTTCGCTGCAATCACTCCCGCCAGGTGCGCCGCCGCTCCGGCGGCCGCGATCACCACTTTCAATCCTCGCGCCGCGGCCGTCGTGGCGTATTCGTGCGCGCGCGCCGGCGTCCGGTGTGCCGACGCCACTTCCACCTCAAACGGAATGCCGAATTTTTCCAGTGTCTTGCATGCCTCGCTGAGTACCGGAAAATCCGAATCTGACCCCATCACGATTCCCACCGTCGCCGTCTTGCTCTCGTTCGTCACGTTCACTTGCTCCCATCCCGGTCAGTCCGCGTTCTTAATTGCAGCTTCTGACTCCGCCAGTTTCACCAGAAATCGCCAGATTCACCACCGAAACGCTCACGTCGCTCACCCGCTTGAGCCATCCGCCGCGCTTTTCGCCTCTACATTTGCGCCGATGTCGTGCCGATAGTGCGCACCATCAATCCTGATCTTACTAGATGCGTCGTAGATCAAGCGGCAAGCTTCATGGAGATCGCGACCCGCTGCGCCAACTCCCAGTACGCGTCCACCACTAGTGTAGTAATGATCCGCATCCGCCCTGGTCCCCGCATGGAACACCCGTGCGCCGCTTTGCTCGGCTTCGACGAGCCCCTCTATCATCTTCCCGATAATCGGTTCAGCCGGATATCCTTCCGAAGCGATCACTACGCAAGCGCTCGCTCCCGGTTTCCAACGCGCGTCGAACCCTCTCAACTGCCTGCGAGCCGCGCGGTCGCATGCTTCCCCCAGGTCAAAATCCGCTCGCAACAGCAGCGCTTGTGTTTCCGGATCGCCCAACCGGCAATTGAACTCCAGTACCTTCGGCCCGTCCGAAGTCAACATCAGTCCGAAATAGAGAAACCCACGATACTCGATCCCATCCTTCACCAATCCTTCAAGTGTTGGCCGCACGATCCGCTCCACGATAATCTTATCGAGGTCGGCCGGCAGCATCTCGTCCGTGGAATAGGCCCCCATGCCCCCGGTGTTCGGCCCTTGGTCTCCGTCAAACGCCCGCTTGTGATCGCGCGTTGGCGCCAGGGTCACATAGTCCTTTCCATCTGTCAAAATGATGTACGAGAGTTCGCGCCCCTCCAGTCCCTCTTCCAGCAGCAGTTGGTTACCGGCGTCGCCGAATTCTCGCCGCTCCATCACGCGGTCGATAAACGCGTTCGCTTCGTCCGGTGACGATGTCACCAGCACTCCCTTGCCCGCGCAAAGCCCGTCCGCCTTGATCACCAGCGGCCAGTCCACCGCACATAGCGCCGTGTAAGCATCGATTGCCGCGTCGAAAATTCCATAAACTGCCGCAGTCGGAATTCCGTGCCGCTCCATGAACTGCTTTGCGAACACCTTGCTTCCCTCGAGCTGCGCGGCCTTCTGCACCGGGCCCAGCAACGCCAGACCTCGCCGCGAGAATTCGTCCGCCACGCCATGCACCAGCGGCAGTTCCGGCCCCACGATCGTCAGCTCCGCGCCAATCTTTTCCGCCAGGTCGGCCGCGGCTTTTGCGTCTTTCAGATCCAGCGGCACGCACTCCGCGTCCTTCGCAATGCCGCTGTTTCCTGGCGCGCACCACACTCTCGCGCCCGGCGTCTTCTGCTTCAGTTTCCAGACGATCGCGTGCTCGCGGCCGCCGCTTCCTAGCACCAGAATTTTCATATTCGTTTGCCGCTCGAAATAAGTCCCGTGCGGCGATGTGCGCCAAAATTACCAACGGATGTAACGGAACGGCCTGTGAATGTGACAAGGAACGATACGGCGGCCCCTCGGCCACTGTCAACACCAGTTGCCGCTCTCACTTCAGCTTGCCCCTGCGCTCCAAAAATGTTTTCATCTAGCGCCATGCATTGGGACTTCGCGCTCATTCTTTTTTTTCTCGCGGTCGCCGTGCCGATTCTCGGCCGTCGCCGCATTCGCCTGCTGATGCAGGGCCCAGACACCACACGCATGGAGCGCCTCTCACTTTACGCCTCCACAATTTCGTTTCAATGGCTCGCTGCCGGCCTTATTCTCTGGCGCTGCTCCGTGCATCGCGTGCTGCCCGCGCAATTGGGCCTGGCTTTGCCGCGTCCCGCGCTTACGTTGATCGTTTTCGTCGCGCTCTCGGCTCTCATTCTTGCAAATCAACTGGTCAGTTTGCGGCGCCTCGCCGCACAGCCCGAATTGGCGCAAGGGTTCGTCCCGCAACTGGCCAGAAAAATTTTCCCTCGCGATACCGCCGAGCGCCTGGCATTTTTTCCTCTGGTGCTCACCGTAGCCCTCTGCGAAGAGTTCGTATATCGCGGCTTCGCTCAGCACGTCTTTCAGAGTTGGTCGCGCGACTCGCTCATCGTCGGGATCTTGGCTTCAGCCGCAATGTTCTCGCTCGCCCATCTTTATCAGGGACCCAAAGGCCTGGCTTCCACCTTTGTGATCGGCTTGGTTTTTTCGGTGGTGCGCGCATGGACTGGCAGCTTGTTCGCTCCTTTCGGCGCTCACTTCGTGGCGGACATCACGGTTGGCTTCTTGGCCCCGCGCCGACTTGGTGTGACGAAAAGTTCGCAACTGACAGAGTCGAAGCAATTTGACTAAATATTTGAGATCGTCTATATACTA